>CALCTI010000368.1 GCA_937894105.1 uncultured cyanobacterium | reverse complement strand
GAAGAAGGATCTGTCACCATTTGTGCAATTAACGCAATAAAAATTCAAAGCGATGGAAAATTAACGTAATGGGCAACTAACGTAAATAGTTCAAAATACCGATGGAGATATACCGAGCCATGCGCGATCGCCATCGAGGGTCCCGCAGCCAAATGGAATCCTGGTTGCCGGTCACAAAGCCCACCTCCACCAGGCTAGCAGGCATGCGAGTGCGACGAATCACAAAAAATCGGGCTCGCTTAACTCCGCGATCGCGCTGTTCCGGAAAGGTTTGGCGAATGCTGCGGTGGATGGACTGGGCCAGGGCATTGTTGGAAAAATAGTAGGTCTCCACACCGTTCACGTCGGGGCGTCTGAGGCTAATGGCGTTGGCGTGGATGCTCACAAAAGCGGCGGCATTGGTGCGGTTGGCGATCGCCGCTCGCCCCTGAAGGGAAATAAAGCGATCATCGCTGCGGGTCATCACCACCGAGACCCCTTGCTGTTGCAGCAGGCTAGCCACCTGGCGGGAAATATCCAGGACAATGCGTTTTTCCTGAAGACCGCCAATGCCGATCGCCCCTGGATCGCGCCCCCCGTGCCCCGGATCAATAATTACCAGCCGACGACCTTGCACCGTGGGTAACGGTCCCGTGGGAAACGAGCCGCCTTTGGGTGGCTGGGCGTGTGGGTGGCGTACGGGTCCGGGTAAGGGGGTGTATACTACGGTATTGGTGCGGGCCGTTTGGTTTCTAAATGCGGTGCCGTTGGGCACCAGGTTTAGGGTAAGGCGAACCCGATTCCGATCCACTTGGGACAAAATTGCCCGCGCTACCCCTAGGCGATTCACCAGCCGATCAGCGGTGCCGCGAAATCGGGCGTTGCTCAGTTCAATAATGAGTTGACGCCCGCCAATGCCGTCGTAGGTTTGCACCTGGGGCGCGCCGCCGCTGGTTTGGAGGCGCAGGGCATCGTTGTCAACGGAAAAATTAGTGACCGTTACGGCGGTGGACGATGCTCCCGTCCCGGAGACGCCGCGATCGCGGTTACGCTCCAGCACTTCCTCCAAGGCACCCGGCACCCATCGTTCCTGACCCTGACTGAGCTGAGGGGGGGCAGTGCGAATGGGAGGGCGCGGTGAGGATCTGGGGGGGAGCGGGCGACGGGGAAGGGGGCGAGGTTGAGCCGCGATCGCCGTGGGTAGCCCCTGAATCGTCCAGCGGTTACCCCCTAAATGCTGCACCCGCACCTGAAACGAGCTTAATCGTTCATTGGGACCCAGTTCCACCACCAGGCGGGTGACCCCTGGCTCTACCTGTCCCACGCGCACGGAGCGCACTGACCCCTGAAACAATCGCTCGGCGGTGCTGCGTGTCCAATTAATGCCCGGCAGGTCAATCACCAAGCGCCGGGGATTATCAATAATTCGCGCCTGGGGACGCACCGGCTCGTCCGTGACAAAGGTTAGCTGTCCTCGGCTGCCGTCAAAGTTCCAGCGCACTAGCCGGTCAGCACGGGCGGGCAGGGCGATTGCCAAACTACCCAAAACGGCGATCGCAGTGGCCGCATAGGGAAAACGAAAGCGCAACGCCGAAATCTTAGGGACCATGGACGGAGAAAAAAGCGATAAACGCCAGTTCGAGATAAAGCCGAAAAAGCCCTATCGAGAGCCCTATAAAGCCCTGTGAAGGGGGAGAAAGCCGGACCGGATCTCTATAAAAACGCAGTAAACGCAGTAAAAGACGCAGCATTAGAAACCCAGTTAATGCTCGGTTTAAACCTTTACGACTTTACACCACTCGATAGGATAGGCGTAGGGAGACCCACTGGCGCAAGTCTAGCAGCGGGCGATCGCCCCCGTCCCCATTCGGTAAGCCAAAAGCACAGGTGGCTCCTAAATCGCTAATGGCTGCGCGCACCAAAGCCACGGGATTTTCCAAAGGCACCATCCCGGCTCCTCCCCCCGGGCGTTGCACCAGGTCCCATTGCTCCCGCACTCGTGTCCAGGGGTTTTGTCCCACCAGCACATAGCTATTAACCGTTGTGGGTTGGCTGGGAAGCATCCAAGGCGACTCCTTAAACAACGTTTGAACAGTACCGGGTCCCAAGGTCCAGCTTTGGCTAGGCACATAGCCAAACGCACCCCCCATGGAGTCAAAAGCAAATACCAGCGGGTACAGGGGGCGATCGCACTGGCTCGCAATATCAATACGCAACGGCGCACTAATGGGCAACGTGGGCACCGTTAACGTGTGGGGAACACTGCCAGGTTTCTGGGACTTTTTTAACGTTTCTTTTGAAAGAGTTTTAGAAATGGGGATGCCCTTAGGCGGGGTGGACACGGCGGAGCCGCTAAAGGGCGGAGTCCCAGCCGTAAAAGGATATCGAGCGGGCAAGGGCTTAGGTCCGTCGAGAACCAGGCGAGTTTGTAAGGGAATCGCACTTTGGTAGCAGTTATCGGTCAGGTGCAGCCATTTTTCCGCCAATCGCGATTTCAGGGCGGGCGCCATACGCTGCACCGCCACTTTCACCGCTTCGTCCCCAGAAATTAACGTTGACGGAATCACGGCACCGTCCACAGAGAATAAACCGTAACGATTAAAGTAAGAGGCCTCTTCTCCAGATCGTCCCGGCAGGGGCCCTTCCCGAGGGCGACCAAAGGCAATATCAGCGGGAGCTTGGGCATCGGCTGCAATTTCCACATAGGCAACCCCCGTCAAAGCGCTGATGGCATCCACCCGTTCGATACGCTCCAAACCATTGTCCACCGCCACAATCACTGACAAGCTGGTCGGCATCAACCGCCCGCACTCGCGAAACTGTTGCCCTTCCACCAGGGCGTTACCAGGGGTTTTAACCACCGGCACCAGGTTTCCTTGCAGTCCCTGGCGATCGCGCAGCAGCCACAGATTATTGACGCCAGCCCCCCCATTGCTATCCCCTTTCGCCGTGGCATTGTCTTTGCCCGCGCCCCTGTCCTGCTTCTCCTTTTTGGTGAGGGTGCCGCTGAAAAAAGATGATCCTGGTGTTTCTTTGCTATTGGGGGCGATCGCTTCAAAAATCGACCCGCTGCTGGTGTTGTAAAGCATCAGCGGATCCAATCCCGCCAACTGCACCCGAGGGACGCCGCCGCTCTCATTAATCACCGAGCCGGCCGCTTCCGTGGGAGGCTCCGTGGGCACAATGGGAAAATCTCCTGCCCCCTGGGCGCTTTCTGAATCAAAGGGAACCCGCCCCAGCACCGACGGAATCTCGCGATCACCCACGGTCAAGCTAGCGTGAGCCAACGTGGGTCCCAAATCAATGTGTACCGTGCGCGGCGGCACCAGTTGCCAAAACCCTTGCACCAACTGATAGGTAAGGGCCCCAGCCCACAACCGCCCCCCGGGCAATAACACCGCCGAGCCGCCGCGCCCCGCCTCCACCACGACCCCTTGGGGCCACTGCTTTAGGGACAGGGCTTGCCCCAGGTTTTGCCCTCGATACCTTTCTTCTAACTGGCCGCGACAGGGGATCAATCGCGATCGCCCTCGCCCAATCCCAGGGGACAACACCCCGCCGCTGCCCCCATAGCTGGCATCAATCACCGCAACGGTGCGACGGCTGCCCACCCCATTTAGGGAGCCCAATATCTCCGCCACCGGTAAATCTTGAAACACTGCCGTCGCCGACCCAGGCACTTGCCCATTGAACGGCACCAGCGCCCGCGCCCGCTTTAATTCTCCCTCTCCCTCTCCGTCCTGCCCCCATACCCATTCGGTACCGCAGCCGCTGAAATGAAACAGCGCCGTATCCTGGGTTGAAAGGGGACCAAAGGTTTGGGCGATCGCCTCTTGAATATCCCCCCGCGTCGCCGCCTTATCGGTCAGGGTAACAATGTCCCCCGGCGCAAATCCAAAGCGCTGAATCAGCGTATCCCGCACCATCTCCACATCGGTCACACATCCCATTAACGGCGACGCGCTCCCATTAACGGTCCAGTCCAGTGCCCCTTTGGAATACCGATTAATGCCCACCAATACCGCTCGCTTTCGTCCCGACGGTGCCGCTAATGCCTCCCCTGCGGTTAAAGTTGCACCGGTGGCGGATCTGGCAGTGGGTATATCGGTGATCGCCCCACCCCAAATTCCAGCCAGGGCAGCGCCCCCCAGTTTTAATACTTCTCGCCTGGTCCACGCCATCGTGACTTGCCACCGTGCTAGTTGAAAAACCTAAAAACTTTGCGAAAACCCTTGCAAAACGCTTCCCATTTCGCCGCCCCGTCTAGCCGTTATAACTTTGGCGATCGCCCCAATGGGTACCCATTCCCATGGGAACTAACCCATCTTTAAATATGGCCAAAAACGCCCTAACGCCACCAGCTCCATCGTAATCGCTGAAGGGAAGCCTGTGACATCCCTAACCAGACTTTTTTGATGAATTAATCCGCCAATTTCCTACGCTTTTACCCAAGTACAGGCAGCCAGATTAAAACTTCTTCTAACGGCAAGCTGTAGAGGTTGGATTAACGATTTAGTTGAAATAATGGAGCTGGAGGGAATCGAACCCATCGTCCGCCCTGGGTATTAATACGCCACTCATTCACAGGTTTAGCCTTTTTAGTCCGCAAGGCGGGAACTGTTCCTTATCCCGAACAGTAGGATTCTTGAGTTAAAGGCTTAGCTAATTATCGAACTCAAGAACTACAATTAGCGCATCCGTTGAGTTTTACCCGGTGACTTTAACGGAGTCCGTCATCGAGTGCTCGAACCTATAAGAGGTGTTTTTAAGCTACGGCAGCAGCCTTACGAGCGAAAGGAACGATGTTGTTCGCATTTACTTTGTTTTGAGCCATTGATTTTCGAGAGGTAGCTCGCTCTCGACCTGTATCACAACGTAGTTTTCGCCAACACGTCGAAACCATTACAGCCCCGTGTGATTTGTATCCAATATACTAACGCAATTTTTGTGACGTTGGAATTTAGGTTGAGTTGGCACGGCCTCGTTACCGCCAGGGAGCGATCGCCAGAGCAATCCAGCCCACTATAAACGCGGTGCCACCTAGGGGAGTGATCGCCCCCAGCACTTTAATGCCGCTGAGGACCAGCCCGTATAACCTGCCGGAAAAA
>CALCTI010000367.1 GCA_937894105.1 uncultured cyanobacterium | reverse complement strand
ATTGAATCCCTAAGTCAAGATCCGTGAGGGTTTCAGCCCCTAGCCTTGTTTGTTTTTAAAGGGCGCGTACTCCCTACTGCATAGGGCCTCTGGAAATTAATTGATGACACGCCCTAGAAAGCTTTTTAAGGGTCTCAACCGAAAGTCAGCCCCTTAATTAGAGTTTTTACTGTAGGTTTTTCAATAGACCGCATGACCAATGCACCATACAGGATTACCCTAGTTCACGCTTCTTATTGACCCAGCCTCAGGCACAGCCCCAATCCCCTCTTTCCCGTTAAAAAGCGTCCAATCAGTCATGTTGCTTACTATGGAGATGAAAGGACCTTAGAGAGTTGTCAGCAATCCGTTTCTCCTGTGGCATCGCTTTCCCCGTTATTTTATTCCGACCTTAAAGCTTTTTCGCCTTTTTCTAGGTTCTGTTCTACTCTCTTTTAGCGTGCTGGAAACGTTCTGTTATGGGAATGCCAAAATCCTTTATCCGAAAAGCTGGGCGGTTTTGGCGAGGGGCAAAATCTCGGTCCTACTTACGGAATCGAGCGATCGCCCGTCTTCTCCGCCCCAGACAATGGCTCAGCTACGGTCGCCGCGCCCTATCTAACCTGCGTCGTCGCCTGTCCCAAGCCCAGCGCCTAACCTACGACTTTAACGCCACGGGAAACGGTCAGCCTTGCTCAAAGAATCATCGCCAATCCCAACGTACCCGAGCCCACGGTCGCCTGGTATTGGTACTGGCATTGGTGTCTTTAACGGCGGCAATGAGCTATCCCTTATTGTCCCAACCGTTATACGGCGTCGGCGAAACAGCGCCCCAGGACATTCGCGCTCCCTTTGATGCCACGGTTTCAGACCAGCGCGGCACCGAGGATCGGCGTAAGGATGCGCGTAATGGGGTTGTGCCAGTACTGTCGGAAGATTCTGAAATAACAAACCAAATTATTCAAGATTTACAGCGATCGCTCAAGAGAGGGGACGAAATCCGTCAGCTTAGCGAGCCGTTTCCCATTGTGTCCACCAGCGCCTTATCGGAGCCATCCCAGATTCTATTGCGGAACCTAACGCCGAGGCTATGGCGATCGCTGCAATCCCAGCTACAGCGTAGGATTTTTGAGGCAAGCTGGTGGGTCCAAGAGGCGGGACCAGAAATGTCGACGAGGGAAGGTGACGTGCTGAATGTGCTGCGTCAAACGGCTCAGACCCTAGAGCGGTTACAAAATCAGTGGCCGTCCGAGGGGATTGTACGCC
The DNA here is from genome assembly GCA_937894105.1 of uncultured cyanobacterium. Classification (GTDB taxonomy): domain Bacteria; phylum Cyanobacteriota; class Cyanobacteriia; order CACIAM-69d; family CACIAM-69d; genus CALGDE01. The sequence continues at coordinate 3,247 of CALCTI010000367.1, read as the reverse complement.
TCGATGCCGATGTGGCTTTAAGCCGAGATATTACCTTCGAAGATCGCTCCCAAAGCCTAACTTACAGGTCTCTCGATGAGTTCCTAAAGGGGGTTGACCGAGCTCGCGATCGCTACCAACAGGCGATCGCGACACTGGAACAAGTCCCGGAAAATGGCAGCAATCAATCGTCCAGCGGACAGCTAAACGGGCAGCTTTTAAACGGGCATCCAGACGGGCATCTCAATGTGCAGCCTTTAAGCAAACAGCCTTTCAATAAAACCTTACTGTCCTTATCCCCGCCCCAGTGGAAAGCAGTCAAAGACGCCAGCAACCTAACTATCAAGCGACTTTTGGTGCACGGCTTACCTCCTGGCTTAACGGATGATCATCTAGATCGAGTCATTTCAACGGTGCTGGAGGATTATCTCGATTCCACCTTACGCCCGGTGGCTCAGGATATTTTGGTAGCCGTTACCAGCGATCGCCACAACCTGGTGCAAGACGACGATAAAACCCAGGAACTGGCAGCAGCGGCAGTGGAAGAAATCGATCTGATTACTGTGTCGCGGCGGCGGCGTGAGCTGATTGTTCAAGCCAACGAAACCATCACCAGCGAACAGTTTGCCCTATTGGATCATTACGGTCTAAGTCGTCGAGGCATTAACTGGCGCGGACTGGTGGATTTATCCGGCTTGATCACCGTATCTCTAGGGGGTTTTTGGGTAGTAGAGCGGCGATTTGGACAGCGGCTACGGCGTCCGGACCACATTGTGTTGTTAGTGTTGGCAGTGAGTGTTCCCCTTAGCGCTTGGGCTAGCACCCTGCTGCCCGATACTTGGGAAAAGGCTTTAGTGATCAACTTACCCCTGGTGGGGCTGTTAACGGGAAGCTTTTACGGACCGGCGGTGGGCAGCGTTCTATGTATTCTGATGGGCATTGTGATGCCTTTGGCGCTGGATTTGGATTGGACAACGTTAATTGCGATGACAGCGGCGGGAGTGTTTGGGGCGATGATGGCCGGACGGCTGCGCTCTCGCGAAGAATTCGCCTTTTTAGGGCTAGGGATAGGCTTTATCCAAGGCAGTACCTATCTGTTGCTCAGCTTGATTAACAGCGCCGCCGCTAGCTCTGTGTGGGTAGCTCTCCTCGGTGCGGCAGTGTTTCACGGCGTCACCGGTTTGGTGTGGAGTGTCGTAGCCCTGGGGCTCAGTCCTTACTTGGAACACCTGTTTGATTTGGTGACCCCCATTCGCTTGGCAGAATTATCCAACCCTAACCGCTCATTATTAAAGCGCCTGGCCTCGGAAGCGCCGGGCACTTTTCAGCACACCATGTTTGTAGCGTCCTTGGCAGAGGCGGCGGCCCGTGCCCTCGGCTGCAATGTGGAGCTGGTGCGGGCGGGCACTTTATATCACGACATTGGCAAGATGCATGATCCGTTGGGATTTATCGAGAACCAAATGGGGGGCCCCAATAAGCACGACATCATTAACGACCCGTGGAAGAGCGCCGAGATTATTAAGCGCCACGTGAGCGAGGGGATTGTGATGGCGAAAAAGGCGCGGTTGCCCAAGGCGATTCAGGCGTTTATTCCCGAGCACCAGGGCACCATGTGCATCAGCTATTTTTACCACCAGGCGATGCAGGCGGCCCAGACTCAGGCGGGATGTGTGGGCAAGGCAGAAATTGTGGGGTCGGGCACCGGAGCATCGGTGTTGACGGCGGTGCGATCGCAGCCGGTGTGTGAGGCAGACTTTCGCTATGACGGTCCGGTGCCCCAGTCGCGGGAAACGGGCATTGTGATGTTGGCAGATTCCTGTGAGGCGGCGCTGCGATCGCTAAAGGAAGCCACCTACGAAGAGGCTTTTTCCATGGGTAATCGAATTTTACGGGCGCGATGGGTGGATAACCAGCTTGTGGATTCTGGACTAACGCGACCAGAAATGACCAAAATTGCCGAGGTTTTTGTACGGGTTTGGCAACAGGTTAACCATCAGCGCATTGCCTACCCTAAAGCAGCTTTGCCGAAGTAGCGGTGACGGATCGGTGACTAAGAAGAATGCCGCTGTAAAGTTAGTCATTAAAGGTCAGCTACGGAAAGTTAGTCTCTGAAAATAATGGGCAAAAGTCACGCGCAAAAGCGCCCGTGGACAGCGAGCAAACCATAGGGCGCTTTTAAATTCGCCCTTAACAAAACGCAGGAGAGAAGGGAAATTTCGAGGAATAACATTAAGGCGCGTAACGGTAATTGACGTTTGTTATCGGATTTTAAGAGGGCGGAGGAGGCGCTTTCTGTGGGGTGATAGCTTGAATTGATGCTTCTGGGGATCGCCTGGGAGTTCTTTATTCCTTTCAGATTTTCTCACCATGCGAACTCCAAACTCAGAAAAGAATCTTGTTGATGGCGTGATTGCAGCGGCGGTTGGTGCCGGTGTGGCTGCCAGTGTGGCGATCGCCATGGGGCAAAGTTTAGGAACGGCGCTGGGGGTTATTGCCTTCGCCACCGTTGCCACCTTAGTGATGGATAAGCTGGGAGTCGTTTAAGGGTTTCCCACAAGCTAGGCAAGGGCAATGATTTGAGATTATCGGCTTGAGATTGCTGATTTGAGATTGCTGATTTGAGATTACTGAATCTAAGATTTACGAGCTTTTTTGGGGCGTCGAATTTAAGCGTTAACCCTAGGCGTCGAACTTATCGTCCGTTAAGGATCCGTCTTCAGATTCGTCGTAGTCTCCCTCTTCCCGGTCCATTTCATCCTTAAATCCTCGCAGCATATTCCCGAGAGCATTGCCTAGCTCCGGGATTTTTTTCGGTCCAAAAATCACCACCGCCACCGCCGCAATTAAGCCAACCTCTAACCAACCTAAGCCAAACATAATTTTTACTCCTGGTGATTTTTACCCGTCATGGGGGGATCGCTGGGCTTTTCCGCACTGGTGTTGTGCCCTAAATTTTTCACGTTCGGTTGCGCACAAAATTTGGTGAGGGGCGTTTAACCTATCTAACGAAAGGGGCGATTACCTCTGTCTGTAAGATATAGCCAAGATAGAGATAAATTTTCGCCGCGATCGCCTCGATGCCGCTAGAATCGCGTTGGATCATTTCACAATCGTTTCGCCACTGAGATCTACAGTCGAGCCTAGGGCAAAATGCCCGTGCCGTCCGGATTGCCACTGCCCTCTTTGTTACAAAGTGGGATAGTAGGAACAGTAGCACTAGGTTGTAGCAATTACACCGCCACAGCAAACGGGTATCGCCAAAAAC
>CALCTI010000366.1 GCA_937894105.1 uncultured cyanobacterium | reverse complement strand
CCCCTTTGGCCCTTGCCGCTGGTTGGGCTGGCTTCAATATTTTCCAAGCCGCATTGGAGCAGTTGCGCAACTCGTAGCGCCTCTTTACGGCACTGTCACAAAGCAGCTTTGCACACACATTTTGTTATGTGCTTGTCATATGCCTGAGTTTTCGGAAGGAAGCTCGGGCATTATTTGTATAAACAAGGGCGTGTTTTTGAAAAAAAGTACATCTCAACTCGAATAGGGCACTGGCAAAGTCCGTGTGAGGCGAAAAACCTCCCCTTTCACTGGGTCCAGGACACCGCAATCACGGATTCAGTGCTCTTTGAAGTGTCTTTTATTTGGATCGAGAAAAACTATCTTGGCTGAAGACCTGAGTTCGACGTAAAGCCTCCCTTAACAAGAGAGGATCCTCCTCAATATTAAGATTTAGGCTTGCAGCCTCGTAGCGATGGAAAAAGGGCAGGGATCCTCTCCCATCCGCTCCTTTTTAAGGAAGGAAGCCAGAGTCAGACCGCGATCGCGCCATCAAATGCAAAGTCAAACTCAAATCTGAACCACAGCAAATCATGTTTTCAACAAGTGTCTTTCATGGGTGTCTTTAATTAAAATTCGAGGACACTATTCCAAGGGAAATCAGTAGAAAATCATATAACTGGTCATATAAAAAACATGGGGACGGGCAGCATTTGACATTAGGATCGTGGGTGCCCAGGACGGCGCTCCCGAAAACACTCGATCCCGTTACCCGGATCCGATAGGGCAACCCTATGAATAAAGTCTGTGGAGGTTTGGTTTTTAACAGTCGATTTTAAACATTGATTTTAAGGTTGCGGTTGTTAGGGTACTGCTACACAGCTAGGGTGGGTTTGGCTTGCAAGTGTGTCGTTCTGCTGTCTTATTTAGTCGCCAATGACCTTTATGGTGATGGTTTGACAACGGGTTCCAGCAGCATTGCCGCTGGTTCGGCTGACGCCCAGTTAGCCGCTGCCAATGCCAAGCCTTTTGTAACGATTGCCGTTTTATCCCTCGACGTAACGCAAATGTGATGCGAATTTTGCAAATTGTTCCGTCTATCGCTTTAGTGTACGGCGGTCCTAGTCAAATGGTGCGGGGGCTAAGCGCTTGGCAGGCGTTGGCAGGGGCTCAAGTAACGATATTGACGACGAATTTAAATGGCGATCGCGGTGAAGCGCCCTTAGACGTACCCGTGGACCATGGGGTTCAGGAAGAGGGGTATGAAGTTCACTACTTTTCCTGTATCCCCATCCACCGCTACAAAGTTTCGCTGCAATTACTGATTTGGCTGCTGCGCCACGGCAAAGAGTACGATATCGCCCATATTCACGCCCTGTTTTCGCCCATCAGCACCTTGGCGGCCATTATTTGCCGGTGTATCGGGCTTCCCTATTGGCTCCGCCCCTTGGGAACGTTAGACCCAATGGATCTGAAAAAAAAGCGGTTTCTTAAAGGAATTTATGGGTGGCTTTTTGAGCGGGGCAATATTGCGGGAGCGGCGGCGCTGCACTTTACCAGTGAAGAAGAGGCGCGGGTTTCAAAACGCTTTGGCACCAAGACCCCGGCGGTGGTGATTCCTGTGGGTGTAAAACTTCCTGACAATCGTCCAACCCGATCAAGCCATATTTTTCGATCGCCGTCCCCCTCTCCCCAGGCGAGTGCCCCTGAATTCAACGCGCCCGCAGGACTTCCTGACACAACGGAGGAAGGGTCTCGGTCCATTCCGCTGCTGCTCTATATGTCCCGCATTGCCCCGAAAAAAGGGCTCAATTTATTGCTACCGGCGCTGGAATCCTTGGCCAGTGAGGGGGTCCCGTTTCGGTTTATTTTGGCGGGTTCTAATCCCCAAGATACGGTATATGAGCAAACCATTGACGGGGTGATTTTGCAGTCGCCGTGGCTGCGCGATCGCGCGCAAATTGC
>CALCTI010000365.1 GCA_937894105.1 uncultured cyanobacterium | reverse complement strand
GGCTGAAGGGGAAATGGCGGTCATCGTAACCGACCAGCGCATGCCAGGAATGAATGGCACAGAATTCCTCAGTAAAACCGTGGATCGCTACCCCGACACGGTACGCATTATCCTCACGGGCTATACCGATGTAGATGATTTGGTCGGGGCAATCAACTCTGGTAAGGTTTATCGCTACATCACCAAGCCTTGGAGCCCCGACAATTTAAAAGCCACAGTGTTGGGCGCGGCCGATGCCTATCGAGTGCTAAAAGGACGCACCAATGAGTTGAATCGAGCTTTGCGCCGGGAGTCTTTGCTGAATGACATGATGGCGGCGATTCGGGGATCATTAGATTACGACAGTATGTTGCGTACGATCGCCGACACCCTTGGTCGCAACTTCCAAACGAAACGCTCTATGATTCAGGCGGCTCAGGAGGGGCAGCCATCGGGCAAGCTTGTGGAGGGATTCGGCGAAGGTGGTGTGCATCCCGAGAAGGATCAAGGGGGCGAGGTGGCCCTGTTGGAGAGTGCCCCGGAGGACGAGGGCAAAGCTGATTCCGCTAATGACGATCCCTACGGTGCTCTTCTAGCTGAGGTGATTAAAAGTCGCCAGTACCAAAGCCGCAGCGGTAAAGCGGCGGATCACAGTGAGTCTGCTCTGCTGGTGCCTTTGGTTTATCAGCAAGAATGTATGGCGGCGGTGTGCTTGGTGAAAGACGAGGAGCCTTGGAGTCAGACCGACCAGCAAGCTATTGAGCAGGTGGCGGAGCAGGCAGCGTTAGCCTTATCCCAGGCGCGGCTGTACCAGCGCATTGAGGTCCAAACGACTCAGTTGCGATCAGAGCTAGAGGTGGCACGACAGATTCAAGGTAATTTATTACGGCAGCGTTGGCCCGCAATAGATGGGCTGTCCATTGAAGCTCGTTGTAGCCCGGCCCAGGAAGTGGGCGGTGATTTCTTTGAGGTGTTTTTGCATCCCAAAGGGGACATTTGGCTGGCGGTGGGGGATGTATCGGGTAAAGGGGTTCCGGCGGCGTTGTTTATGGCCAGTGCGATTTCAATTTTGCGACAGCAGCTCGCCCAGGCCGAGTCTCCCCAGCCCAACGATGTGGTGAGTCAGCTCAACCAAGGGCTGATTGAAAATTTAGTGGAGAGCAATCGCTTTATTACGTTGGCGATCGCCCGCTACACTCCCTCTACCCGTGAACTGGCCTACGCTAACGCTGGTCATATTTACCCCATGGTATGGTCCCAGGCAGCGATCGCCGACGGTCAACCCCAACCGGAACCTAGCTATTTAAAAGTGCGCGGCGTCCCTCTGGGGATTTTGCCCATTTGGAAGGCTAACCTGGGAACGCTGGTCCTAGAACCCGGAGATGCCTTTCTCCTTGCTAGCGACGGCATTACGGAAGCAACAGTGGTTGGAATGGACGCTGATCGCAATAACGGTGGCAATTCCAGCGCCGCCAATGGAGCCCCCACGTCGGGATCAGTGCCAGGGAAAATGCTGCACCAAGCAGGCTTGTGGACTCTATTGAAGCAGCAAGCAAGCCGTCCCCTAAGCTTGGATCAACTCCTAGCTGACTTACACCGGTACGAAAAAGACCAGGAAGACGACCAAACCATTCTCTCCTTGGAGATTCTATAAAGTCCATGAGAACCGAGATTCAAGTTCCCAGCCGCCTAGAATTTTTGATTATTGTCGAAAACTGGTTACTCAGCTCCCTGGAGGTTGCCTTGGGGGACAAGGTGGATTGGCCGATGCAGTCCAATCGTGTTCGTTTGGTACTGGCAGAGGCTTACTCCAATGTGGTGCGTCATGCCCATCGCGATCGCCCCCATGTGCCAGTGTTGGTTCGCCTTAAGGTAGATGATCGCACGATGAGCCTAGAGATTTGGGACCATGGCAGCGGCTTTGACTTGGAAGCATACCTCCCCCCCGTGCCCGAAGCTCGTCAGGAAAGTGGATACGGATGGATGATTTTAAACCGGCTCATGGACCAGGTGGAATATTCTCTGCAGGCGGAAGGCAACCAAAACTGCTTGCGGATGGAAACGTGCTTTCCGGCAAAAACCCTAGAGGATGCAGTGGCTTCCTAGGGTTAAGAGCCAAAGCTTTTTCTAATTTAGTTAAATCCAGCGGGCTTAACGTTTTCCCACAAGCATTTTTGCCCAAAAATATTATCGTTTCGGGGCAACTTTCGCTGAATGCGTCAAGAAAAACATTCTACGGATTGACTGGTGGCTGCGCTTCTACCACCGGGACCGGAGCCGCTGAAGGATTGGCGATCGCCGCTTTCCCCGAGTAATAGGTGATGGCCATCGTTGGCAGAGACAGGGTCACAAGGGCGATCGCCGTGCCAACGCAATTAACGATAAGGCCAGCAGTAAGGGGCGACGGAAGATCCTCGAATCGGGGAACGGAACCAGCGCTGTCCATAGGAAGGGGAAAATAAGGGGCACGGTAGAGCGAAAGCCAACTCGGAAACCACCGCCGAAAAGGCAAATGGACAGCCCAGTTCTTCAATATAGCTGGGCCTATCAGCCATTTCAAAAATTTATTCTTGTAAAAGCTGCTACCAAAGCATCCCGAAACTGTCTCTTAACCAACAATAAATATTGTTGGTTGACGATATTTCAGGAAAAGATAGACCACCTTACCGTTGAATACAAGTCTTTGAATACCATGCCCAAATCGTAGCAAGAGTTTTGCGAATCAAGTGTTAGCCAAGTGCAATTCCATAGGATTATTGGAATTCTTTACATACAAAGCAATGTCACGGTTTTCTGGTTAACTATGCTACTTTTTCGTGAAACTCAAGCATTTTAGAAGTGTTTAGCTTACTTCTAAAATGCTTGTTTCTTAAGTGCTTATTACGGAGACTTGCCAAGTCTTTTTCAAAGGCTTCTTTCTCTCTTGAAGCTTCTCCAAGCTAGGTTTGTTTCTGGGCAAGAACCGCGTAAAAAGGGTCGGCGGTTGCCAATCCAAACAGTTGAAGAATCGCTGGGGCGTTGCTGCTCTCGGCGATCGCCTTAGGCTTAGAAAATCCAGGCTGTCCATCCTTTTTAACGCTGGCAAAATAACTTGCCACCAAATTTACCCGACTCGCCTCATCACCATCGCGCCATGCCTGAATCGCCTTCTGAAAAAACATCCGATTAGAAAAGCTAATAATCCCAACGCCGCCGGGCGTTAAAACTCGATGAATTTCGCTAAAAATCGCCTCTGGATACTGAAGATATTGAACAGAAACAGTGTTGATTACAGCATCAAAAGTATCGTCCTCCAAGGGAAGCTCAGGATTCTGATTTAGATCCTGCAAAAAAAAATGATCCAGGCGAGGATTGCGCTTAAGCTCCGCCTCATTCATGCCATGACCTTCCACCGAGGCAAAGGGCACATCATCAGGCAAATGGGACACCCAACTGCTCATTAGATCAAGAATGCGACCATTGGCAGGAAGGCACTCCTGGTAAAGGCGAGTCAGGCGATCCAAAAAGCCCGTGTCCACATGGGTAACGAAGCGTGGCTGGTCGTAAAAAAGGCGATCAGCGGTGGCGTCTAACTTAGTGCGTTGCTCTGGACGAAGGCAGGTGGTGGTCATTGTGGAAAAGTTGAGTCAGAAACTTAAAAACAGTTTGAACACTGGTGCCTCATTAGATTAACGAATTCCATTGGGCCAGGGGGACCGAGCTGGTCCTACTCTTTTCTCTAGTCCTTTTTTCCATCGCCAGTGCCCCCAAGAGAACAGGCTCTCAAATTTGGACATGGCGCCCGATATCGTCTCAATCCGTCTCAATCGTCAGGAAAAACTGACACTCCCTCAGCCGCCTAGGGCGTGTCATCAATTAATCTCCAGAAGCCTTATGCAGTGGGGAGTACGCGCCCTTTAAAAACAAACAAGGTTAGGGGCTGAAACCCTTACGGCTCTTGACTTAGGGATTCAATTGATGACAGCCCC
>CALCTI010000364.1 GCA_937894105.1 uncultured cyanobacterium | reverse complement strand
ACTTTTAGCTTTACTGGTGAGAGATATATGAAACTTGTCTTTTTTGTTTTGAAAGTGCGTGTACTCTCCACTGTATTAGGCTTATGGCTCTTAATTTATGACACGCCCTAGAGCTCGCCTAAAAACTTTTGATAGGCTGGGCGTGCATAATTTTGCTATTTTCGACCGTCTTAAGGAGCATTCACCGACGTGAGCTTAGACAAGCTAGAGCCCGCCGCTAAAGGTGCCGTTGGCGTTTATATTCCCTACTACCAAGGCACCAAGCGTAGTATCCTTCCCTTCGCGATCGGTCTTTACCAAAAGGGAAAACTAGAGGGGAAACGGGGCGTTGAGGGGGGAGAATCGATTCCCTTCGTTGCCGCCTGGAGCGTTTCCACCCTGCCGTCCGATTTGACTCGCTGTCGAGTGCAATTCAACGGCGAAGCTGACCTTAGCTATGAAATTATGATGCCGAACTTTGAGTTTATCGGCTGCCTAATTGATATGCTAATTCACTTTAAAAAGTCTCGTCGTACGGACTTTTCCAAAACTTTTTACCGTAAATTGCTAAACTTTGAAACGTAATTTTTACGGGCTATTTGCGCACTATTAGCGCACTATTTGCGAATCGTTTTCGGACTAAGTTCGCAGCCCTTGCCCTGCCACTGGGGCTTTTGAGTGTCAATCGATCCTTAGCCAAGTCTTAGTGGAAGTTTGTACCGCTCTCAATTTCTGTTGTCTCCACTATGGCGATCCCAGAAGGGCGGTACGTTTCCATTGAGGGGGGATATGGAATATAGGAGGTGATTTTAAGCATTGCCAATGTTTTTAATCTAGGTTTTTTCATCAACAGTGGGTGCTGTTCAAAACACTGTTGTTCAAGAAAAGCGTGACGACAAGGGCGAGAAAACTGAGGATGCCAAATCTGAAGGCGCGACAACGATGAACAGCACAGAACAGCACAGGCGTTAGAAATTCATTTAGATGAAGATCTATTTAAGTAAATACTTTTAAATAGACCGTTAACAATACCCGTTTGAAATCTGCCTAACAGCGTAAAAGCAGGCTGTCATTTAACGTAACTAGCAACTTTACTTTGACCTTCTGAGAGGAGTTTCAGCATGCCTAAACGCCCCCAACATTTACTAATTTCATCCACAGAGGATTACAGCGGCAAGTCCACGGTGCTATTGGGACTGGCCAAGCTGCTGATATCAGGGGATATCACCATTGACTACGGCAAGCCTTTGGGGTCTTATCACACTGACGGCGATGGAGATGCGGACGTGGCGCTGGTGCAGGATACTATGGGGCTCACGTCAAAGCAGTTACATCCGACTCTGGTGTTTTTAGATCAGGCCACGGTTCTAAGTCGTATTAATGGTTCTGGGGCAGAGGCTCAGGATTATCGCGCTGCGCTGGCGTCTACTTATGGAGGGGAGTCTGCGTCGGATATGTTGCTGTTGGAGGGACCGGGCTCGTTGGCGGAGGGGGTATTGTTTGGGCTGAGTACGGCGCAAATGGCGGATACGTTGGATGCCAAGGTGTTGCTGGTGGATCGCTACAGCTCCCTGTTGTCGGTGGAGCGGGTGTTGACGGCGAAGGGACAGTTGGGCGATCACCTGGGAGGGACTGTCCTAAACGGCATTCCCGAGGAAAGTTGGCAAACGGTTCAGGAGACAGTGAAGCCCTTTTTAGAAGCCCAAGGGGTAAAGGTTCTAGGCTGTATTCCTCGTAATAGCCTGTTGCGCAGCGTCAGTGTGGCGGAGCTGGTGCGCCAGTTAAATGCCACGGTGCTGTGTGGTGATCATCATTTGGATCTGATGGTGCAAGATTTAAAGATTGGGGCGATGAATGTGAATTCAGCCCTGCGATTTTTTAGTGAAGGGAAAAGTATGGCGGTGGTGACTGGGGGCGATCGCACTGATATTCAGCTCGCGGCGCTGGAAACTTCCACCAACTGCCTAATTTTGACCGGACAGGTGCCCCCCAACACCATGGTTGTTAGCCGCGCCCAGGATTTGGAAGTGCCCATCCTATCGGTGGATATGGACACCCTAAAAACCGTCGAAATTATTGACCAAACCTTTGGGCAGGTTCGCCTCCAGGACGCAGCAAAAATTGAGTGTATCCAGCAGCTAATGGAGCAGCACTTTGACCTAAAACATTTGCTAGCAGACCTGGGGCTAGAATTAGCCACGGCGTAGGACTGCCAACTAGCCGCACCTATTGCTTCGCCAACGCTTTTCGAACAACAGTGCTCAGGACATCGCTTCGACAATGGGGTGGCGGAACTTAGCCGAAACTTAGCCGAAGTCCTCAGGGCTCAACCGGTGACTTTCTTTGATTCGTGCCAGAGGTCTATTGGGTTCCGCCAATTAGCCTGGGTCAATGTTTTGGGCGGTGTGTCGGGCGGTATAGTTGACGGGATCATTTCTTACGGAGCCCTATGAGCCAAACCGATCCCAAAGTACTAATGAAACAGCAGGTGGCCCTTGCCGCCGTTGAGCGGGTAACGTCCGACACCGTTGTGGGCTTGGGAAGTGGTTCCACCGCCGCCTTTGTGATTCAGTACCTGGGAGAGCGTCTCCAGGCGGGCAAGCTGAGCAATGTTAAAGGCGTAGCCACGTCGTTCCAGGCTGAGGTTTTGGCGCGGCAGTATGGTATCCCCCTGCTGACCCCCAGCGAGGTGGACCAGATTCATGTGGCGATCGATGGGGCTGACGAAGTGGACCCCAATAAGCAGCTTATTAAAGGCGGCGGCGCTGCCCATACCCGTGAAAAAATCGTGGACTGCTTGGCGGACGAATTTATCGTGGTGGTGGACAACTCCAAGCTGGTGGATCGCCTGGGTACCACGTTCTTATTGCCCGTTGAGGTGATTCCCTTGGCGGTGGGGCCGGCGATGAATGCGATTGAAAAGTTGGGAGGAGAGCCCACCTTACGAATGGCAGCAAAGAAAGCGGGGCCGGTGGTGACGGATCAGGGGAACTTGGTGATTGACGTTAAGTTTCCCAACGGCATTGATGATCCCGTTGACTTGGAATCCACCATCAACAATATTCCGGGAGTCTTGGAAAACGGTTTATTTATCAACGTCACCGATACGGTGCTGGTGGGAGAAATTATTGACGGCAAACCCCAGGTGCGCGAAGCGTAAAGAGCTGGGTTGCCCAAGCCGTTCGGCAAGCGTTAAGGCAATTGATCTTGATTGCCCTCTTCGCGAGAGGGACTTCAGAAAAGCGTTTTTAAGTAGTGTTGACCTGTGTTTGCTCCCCTTCTCCCTGGCGAGCTATCCATTTCGCAAAACTCCAGCAAAGACCTACCCAAAGGGGATTTAGGGTGCGCGCCAACGCACCGTCCTAAAGGCTTAGCTCCGTGCGGTTCGTTAGCACGCATCCTACGGGAAAGATAAACGGATTCAAGTCAAACCCTCTCTATGCTTGGCTTGGCCTCACTTTTGCGTAACGGGTAGCTCCCTGGGGAGAAGGGGCTGGGGATGAGGGCATACCGATTCTGCGTAGGTCCTATCTCTAAATTTAAGAGCCGTAAGGGTTTCAGCCCCTAGCATGTTTTATTTCTAAAGGATGTGTACGTCCCACTGCGTAAGGCTTCTGGAGCTTAATTGATGACACGCCTTAGTCGGCTTGTCTATGGGTGGGTTGGGGCAGATTGAGGTTCTATTAAAGGACCGACATTTTGTTGCAATGGGAACTCATTTTGGGAACGGCGGTCGCTATGATTCAATCGAAAGGCGCGCTGCCTGCGGCAGGTCGCTGAACCGTTATCGTTAGAACGCTGGTATGCTCCAATCCACCCAAACTGCTGTACTTGTTATTGGCGGTGCTGAGGACAAAATTCACGGCCGCGAGATTTTACACACTTTTTTTCGCCGCTCTGGCGGTGCTGAAGCGAAAATTGGCATTCTTCCCTGTGCCTCTCGGGAGCCATCCATTATTGGCGATAAGTATCGCTATATTTTCCAAAGTATGGGGGCGTGCGAGGTGGAGGTGCTGGATATTCGCGATCGCAATCAGGGAGACGATGCGAACTACATGAGCTTTGCCGAGAGGGCTACGGGCATTTTTATGACCGGTGGTGACCAGCTTCGCCTGTGCGGAATGTTGGCAGATACGGCGATTATGGAGCAGATTCGCCAGCGGGTACGCCAAGGGACGGTTACCTTAGCGGGAACCAGTGCTGGGGCGGCGGTCATGGGGCACCATATGATTGCTGGCGGCGGCAGTGGCGAATCTCCCAACCGATCGCTAGTAGATATGGCAACGGGGCTCAGTATTTTGCCTCACATCATCGTTGACCAACATTTTCATAACCGTAATCGCATGGCGCGGCTGATTAGCGCCGTCTCCCTTCATCCAGACCGTATTGGTATTGGCATTGACGAGGATACCTGCGCCATGTTCGAAGACGACGGCACCATTGAAATTTTGGGGAAGGGTACGGTGACTATCGTTGATCCGCAACATATTTCCCACAACAGCCAACCCCACATTGAATCGAGCGATCCCGTTAGTTTGCACAATCTGCGAGTGCATATTTTGAGCCATGGCGATCGCTATAACTTGCACAATCATTTCCCCCAGCCCACTGTTTCCCCAGCCACCGCCACCTAAATAAACGCGAGTTATTAAAAGTCGCTTAATCCCGTTGAGGCCGTATTGCGGAAAAATAATCCCAACCCCCCGTACGCGTTCGAAGGCAATAGATATCAAACCCCGAGCCAAGCAGGCAATGTCATCGTCTCCGAACCACAGTCTGGTGGTAAAGCCCTATTATTACAGCCGCCTATTAAAGGTTATTTTCCCCGTCACCGGGCAATTCATTACTAATTGTTTCAAGCCTTTCGTCGTTCTTCCTGCAACGTAACTTCTAACTTGCGAGCGGTGACATGGTTTTCCGTTGTTATACAGTTTTGAGCATACCCCTGCGCCCTCTACTAAAGTCCCCACCTATTTCCGATGAAAATCCTCAAAATTCAAACGCTGCGCGGCCCCAACTACTGGAGTATTCATCACCATAAGCTGGTGCAAATGCGTTTGGATCTGGAGGATCTGCGCGATCGCCCGTCCAACGAAATTCCCGACTTTTACGAAGCCCTAGCAAGAGCCCTACCGAGCCTAGCGGAACACCACTGCTCCCCCGGACAGCGCGGAGGATTTTTGGAGCGGGTCAAAGAGGGCACGATGATGGGGCACATTATCGAACACGTGGCCCTAGAACTTCAGGAAATGACAGGGATGTCCGTTGCTTTTGGGCGCACTCGGGAAACCGCTGAAGCCGGCATCTATCAGGTTGCACTGGAATACGAAAATGAGCGGGCAGGGCGCTATGCCTGTCGAGCCGCCGTACGCCTGTGTCAAAACCTGGTGGACCGCGGAGTATATCCCCAGGAAGAACTGCAGCAGGACTTAGAGGATTTACTGGATCTAAAAGCAGAAGCGTCCTTGGGACCCAGCACCGAGTCCCTGGTGCGCGAGGCGGAAGCGCGGGATATTCCCTGGACTGAAATGAGTGCCCGGTCCATGATCCAACTGGGCTATGGTGTGCACCAAAAACGGATCCAAGCCACCCTAAGCGGCAACACGGGAATCTTGGGCGTGGAGCTGGCGTGCGACAAGGATGGCACTAACACCATCTTGGAAGCGGCTGGGGTACCGGTGCCCCGTGGGGTACCCATTCGTTATTTTGATGATTTAAAGGACGCCGTTGAGGACGTGGGGGGCTTTCCCATTGTGGTGAAGCCATTGGATGGTAACCACGGTCGCGGCATTACGCTGGATATTGACCGATGGGAGACAGCGGAAGAAGCCTACGATTTAGCCAAGACCGAATCCCAATCACAAACGGTAATGGTGGAGCGGTTCTATCGCGGCAATGACCATCGGGTGCTCGTGGTTAACGGCGAAGTGGTGGCTGTAGCAGAGCGGGTGCCGGCCCATGTGGTGGGTAACGGGCAATCCACCATTCAAGAGCTGATTGACGAAACCAATCGCGATCCCCGTCGAGGGGATGGTCACGACAACGTACTCACCCGCATTGTGGTGAATCGCAATACGGAGTTGCTCCTCGAAAGTAACGGCTACACCTTAGGTACGGTGCCCGGCGACGGTGAAATTTGCTATTTGCGGGCAACGGCAAACCTTAGCACCGGCGGTATCGCCATTGATCGCACGGACGAAATCCATCCGTCCAATATTTGGCTAGCGGAGCGCATTGTCAAAATTATTGGATTGGACATTGCCGGCATTGACGTGGTGACCTCCGATATTAGCCGCCCTCTGCGGGAAACGGACGGGGTAATTGTGGAAGTGAACGCCGCACCGGGATTCCGTATGCATGTGCAGCCCAGCCAGGGGATTCCTCGCAATGTGGCAGAGCCGGTCATGAATATGCTGTTCCCCCAGGGCAAGACCGGTCGCGTGCCCATTGTGTCCATTACCGGCACCAACGGCAAAACCACCACCACGCGCCTTATTGCCCATATTTATCGCCACACGGGACAGGTGACCGGCTACACCACTACCGATGGCACCTATATTGGTGACTATTTGGTGGAGTCAGGAGATAACACGGGTCCCCAAAGTGCCGGCGTGATCCTAAATGATCCCACAGTGGAAGTGGCCATTTTGGAAACGGCGCGGGGGGGAATTTTGCGATCAGGCTTGGCGTTTGATCGCTGTGATGTGGGCGTGGTGCTAAATGTGGCGGCGGACCACCTAGGGCTGGGAGACATCGATACCATTGAGCAAATGGCGCGAGTGAAGTCCGTGGTGGCAGAGGCGGCCGCGGCGGATGGCTATGCGGTGCTCAATGCTGATGATCCCCTAGTGGCGGCTATGGCGGAGCGGGTGCAGGCTCAGGTGGCTTATTTTTCCATGGATCCCAACAATGAGCTGGTGCAGCTTCACACCCAGCAGGGGGGACTGGCGGCTGTGTACGAGAATGGCTATTTGTCCATTCTGAAAGGGGACTGGACGCTACGTATTGAGCAGGCGGCTCAGGTGCCGTTGACCCTGGGCGGACGGGCGCGGTTCCAAATTGCCAATGCGCTGGCGGCTAGTTTGGCGGCCTTTGCCCAGGGGGTGCGCATGGAACATATCCGTGAGGCGCTAATGACCTTTGAGTCCTCCAGTGACCAAACGCCCGGCAGAATGAATTTATTTGATTTGGGAGAGTTTCACGCCCTGGTGGATTACGCTCACAATCCGGCCAGTTATCGGGCGCTTGCAGACTTCGTTCAAAGCTGGCCAGGAGCGTCGATCGGGGTGGTTGGAGGACCAGGCGATCGCCGGGATTTGGACTTTTTCACCCTGGGGGAGTTGTCTACAACTATGTTTAATGAAATTATTATTAAGGAAGACGATGATACGCGGGGAAGAGCGAGAGGGGAGGCTGCCCGTTTAATCGCGGATGGTATTCAACAAGCGTTGGGGCAAGGTGAGGGGGTTGCCCAGCGCTTTGAAACAGTTTTAAGTGAAGAAGCAGCCATTAATGCTGCTTTAGATGCGGCTCCCACTGGGGGATTGGTTGTGATTTTACCGGAGATTGTTTCTCGCGCCATTGAGCTTATTGAACGTCGCAAACCGTTGTCTAATGCTCTCCCTGGCGATCGCGCCAACGGACGTCCTAAAGTTCGCCCAGCATCATCCCCCCTATCCACATCGTCCTAGGGCGTGTCATCAATTAATCTCCAGAAGCCTTATGCAGTGGGGAGTAAGCGCCCTTTAAAAAGAAACAAGGCTAGGGCTGAAACCCTCACGGCTCTTGACTTAGGGATTCAATTGATGACAGCCTCTAATTTTCTAGGCTTGGCGTCATCAAGATTACTGAAGTATCGAGGAACACGGACGAATACGAAAAAAATCAGTTCCAATAGCAGTAACTTTAGGGTGAGAGATTTAGTTCTTCTTAAATTGAGTTATCTTTTAAACGTAACTGCTTTTAAGAATTTCTAGAGATTATCAAACCTTGCGGTGCCGCTACTAAAGCTCGCTTTTTATGTCCTGTTTTATGGGGCTGGGTTTTATAAATCTCGTTTAATTGCGCCTAACTGCACTTGGTTTTGTGCTCTGAATTTGAACCGTGTTTAACACAGTGTTGCCACCTTAGGGCGACTTCCACTGTTGTGTCACAGTGACTCCTTTTTGACTGCGGTTTTGCATTTTCTCGGGCGTTTTTAAACATTTTCTTAGGCTCTTTTTGAGAATATTTGTAGATTGCCCTTTCCGGCATCAGCATTGGTAACCTAACGACTTTTTCCTGTTCTGACTCCCAGACTCAATCACAACGTGCTGGAAGTCCTTTACCGTCCTTGAAGGTGTCGCCAGCGAGTGGCGATCGCCGCACCCGACGAAAATTCCCCAACGGCTTAACGGTTGTTGTTGAATCAATGCCCGTAGATGCGGTGAACCTAAGCCTGTGGGTAAACGTGGGCTCGGCGGCGGAAATCGCTCCCATTAACGGCATGGCTCACTTCTTGGAGCATATGGTCTTCAAGGGCACCGACCGACTGGCTCTGGGGGAATTTGAACAGCGCACCGAAGCCTTTGGAGCCGTCACCAACGCGGCCACCAGTCAGGATTACACCCAGTTTTATTTAACCTGCGCTCCCAGGGATTTTAAGGAGTTGGCCGCCCTACAAATTGACGTGGTGTTAAATGCGTCGCTGCCGGATCAGGAATTTGATCGGGAACGACGGGTGGTGCTGGAAGAAATTCGCCGCAGTGAAGATAGTCCTCGACGGCGGATTTTTCGACAAGTTAGCAATGCGGGTTTCGAGGGATCGCCCTACAGTCGCCCTATTTTGGGACCGCCGGAAGTGGTTGAGGGGATCACCGCTGAGGAGATGCGTCGGTTCCATCGTCAGCATTATCGCCCAGAAAATAATACGGCGGTGGCGGTGGGTAATTTACCCACGGAAGAGCTGATTAGCGCTGTGGTCAACGGCTTTGAGCAGGCTTGGGGAGAGGGACGGTTGTCGGGCGATCGCCCAGAGGAGCCCCCGACCACTGAGCCCCTTTCACCTTTTAGGGTAGAGCCGACGCCCACTTGGGAGCCTTTCACAAAAATTGAGCGATGGGATGGGGAAGACAAGGGTCTACAGCAAACCCGGTTGGCACTTATTTGGCGAGTACCGGGGATTAGTTCCCCAGGAAGGGACGCGTCAGGGATCAATACCTTAGACCAGTCCTATCCCCTAGATGTTTTGGCGACGATTTTGTCGCGGGGGCGTACGTCACGTTTGGTGCGAGAGCTGCGGGAGGAACAAGGGTTGGTCACCTATATTTCCGCCAGCAACTTGACCTATGCCCACCAGGGGCTGTTTTACGTTAGTGCCCAGCTGCCGGCGGAAAATGTGGAACGGGTGGAGGCAAAGGTGCGTGAGCATATTGCCAATTTGTGGAAAGAACCAGTTACGGAGCCAGAGTTGGCGCGGGTGAAAACGCGAGTGGCCAATAGCTTTGTTTTTGGTAACGAGACCCCCAGCAATCGCGCTGGGCTATATGGCTACTACGAAACGTTGGCGGGCGATATGCACCAGGGGATTCACTATCCGGCAGCCATTCGACGGCTAACCCTGGAGGATTTACAGCGATCAGCGCGTCAATGGCTTAATCCTGATGCTTATGGGGTGGTTACTATTCATCCTGCGGGGTAGGGAGTCGCAGGACTAATGGTGGGATTAGGGGCGACCCTGTGGCAGTGCGTTTTACGCACCCTAAGCCCTTAAAAGAATTGAAATTGGTATAAGTCAACAAAGCAAGATGCAGCAGTACGGGACTATGAACCGCTGCTGCGTCTTTGCTTGTCATTCGTTTTGTTTTAATTAAGCCTGTAGTTCGTCTAGCTTGGCTAGGACCTCTTGACTGTGAATGGCAGGGCGAACACCGAGGAAAATGGATTGTAGTTTGCCGTCGGGATCAACCAAGTAGGTGTGGCGTAGGGCTCTGCCTGCCATCCAAGATCCGTAGGTTTTGCTAATGGCTCCGTTGGAGTCAGCCAGTAATGGGAAGGTGAGTCCTTCCGAGTCGCAAAATTCAGCATGGGTGTCGGGATCGTCAACGCTAACGCCCAAAATCTGAGCGTTGCGATCGCGATACTCCGTCAAATCCCGCTGGAATCGCTGGGCCTCTAAGGTACAGCCCGGCGTAAAATCCTTCGGATAAAAATACACCACCACCCACTGTCCTAAATAGTCAGATAGGGACACATCCCCCTCGCCGGTTTGGGCAGACAGGGAAAACGCCGGAGCCGGATCATCCAAGGGTGGCTGGGGACCTCCCATTGCCATCGCTACCGGTGAAACCCCTCCCCAGGCGATCGCCACCGCCAAAACGACCCCCACTCCCCAGCGGCAAAATCGAGCCAATCCCCTAGCCATTTGCTACTCCTAAAACTCAGCGTTGAAGTGTGTCAGTGATCAATTCACTCCCTATTTAGTCGGGCTTAACCCGCACCTTAACGGGACCATTAACCAAGGTTTGGCAAGCCAAACGATAGCTATCGGGCTTTTTCTTCAGCTTGCGATCCTCAAAATCCGTGCGAGGAGACAGATTCTCACCCCCTTCCACCACGTCGACTAAGCACAGGCCACATTGACCATAGCCGCCACAATTCATCATCTTGCCCATAAACTTGTAGATATCGACCTGATTTTCAATGGCCTTAACCCGCAAATTGGCACCCTGGGCGGCAACCACGCTAATGGTTTTATCGTTGTCCATGACAAAGTCAATGCCAGACATAGCTATTTAAACTCTCTGTAAACGGGAAGTATGAACAGCACAACAACTACAATGCAGCGCCCGGAGACAAAGCATTGCTAATTGTTAAGCTATTTTCCAGTCTAAGACAAAGAGGGCGATCTATCAGTGAGGTGCCCTCTTAATCACAAGTTTGCCGCCGATTAAATCGTCCTAATTCCACAAACGCTCTTCCTAGGGCACAATCAAACCATCGCCAGCCTCACTATCAAAGGTCGACGGGGGGAACGGGGCTGTGGAACCCTCTTCAAAGGGCGCAGGAGCCGTCGGATCTTCTTCTGGCTTTAGCTCTGGAATTTGTACCGGTGCCGCGTCGAAATTGACCGTTCCGGGGGACACATTACTGACGGCGCGGATCAAAGACGACACCGCCTGGTTATAGCCAATAATTGCCGCGAGTACGTTACCTCGGGCGCGAATAAACCGTGTTTCTGCGTTTAGACGATCCGTCTGAGTTCCGACCCCCGCCTGAAACCGCAGCCGTGCCAAACGCACTTCCTCATCAGCTGCCTCAATAGCCTGAAGGGAGGTGCGAATACTGGAAATATTGGCAATCAAGTCAGCGTAGGACTGCTCCACATCAAAGCGCACTGCCTCCCGCTGAATCGCAAATTGATTTTCCGACTGTCGCCGCAGGGAATCCTGCTGAGCGGCCTGGGCACGATTCGCACCACCGTCAAACAGGTTCCAACTCAACTGTAAAAACGCCGAATAACCATAAACCGGTCCAAATTCATCTTGTTGGTCTAGCTGGTCAAACAGTTCATACTCAGCCACCGCGTCTAACTGGGGGCCATTTTGCCCTAGCTCCACCCGCCGCTGGGCCTCGGCAGAGTCCCGTCGGGCAAGCTGCTGGGCCAGTTCCGCGCGGTTCCGATACGCAGCCAAGATGGAGTCCTCTAGGCTTAGGGTCCAGGTGCCCACGGTTTGTACCAGGTCAGCAGCGCTAATATCAATCACCTGGGGCAGGCTCAGCTGTCGCGCCAGCTCCCGTCGTGCCTGGGTGAGGCGGCTTTGGGTTTGTTCTACTCGCTGTCGGTCGTTGGCTAGCTCCACTTCCGCCTGCAACACTTCAAACCGGGTGCCTAATCCTGCCTGTTCCAGGGCCTGGGCGTCTTTAACGTTTTGGCGGCGAAATTCTACGGATTTTTGATCAATAAGAAGCTGCTCTGCTTCCTGCTGAAGCACGTAGTAGGCGCTGGTTACGTCAAAGCGCAAGTCTTCAAAGGCGGCCTCTAGGGCGAATTCCGCTTCCTTAACCTGGGCACGGGCGGCGCGAATTCGATTGAGGCGCTGACCGGAGGAATAAACATTGTAGCTGCGCTGGAGGTTGGCGGTGTAGCTGGTGGTATCGGCGTTGAGATCGGCGGGGTCTTCAACCAGATCGTTGCCCCTAGCGCGGCGGGTGTTGAAGTTGTTTTGTAATAGGGTAAGGCGGGTGGTTGCGGCCAGGCTGTTAATTAGGTTGGCCGTCAGGTTGAGCTGGGGGTACCGACTGGCAATTTGCACCCGAAGCCCTTGCTGGGACTGTTCTAGGTTAAGGCGGGCCTGTTCTAGGAAGCGGCTGTTACGTCGGGCCAGTTCCAGAGCCTGATCTAGGGTGATGGGCTGACGAAGCAGGAGCCGCACCTCTTCGGGCAAGGTGGGGTATTGCAACGGGTTGGGATTGGACTCCAGGGGAGACAGGTCACCTCCCTCCAAAATATCTGCCGTAGGTGGGTCGACGACCGTAGCATCTCCTAATCTTTCTGCCGCTTCTGCGTTCTGTCCCCTAGCGGGCTCATCAAGTTGGCCTCCATTCTGCCCAGGAGCCTGGTCATCATTTTGGTCGCTGGTCTGGGCAATTTCGACGCCTGAGGCGGTGTTCCCAAACATGTCTTCGGTGACAGCGCTGGCAGGGAGGACTTCTGGGGTAACTTCTGAAGCGATTTCTGGGGGAACTGCTGGGGCGATCGCCACCGCATCGTCCTCGCCATTTTCAATCCCAGCACTTTCCAGAGTCGCATCCCCCTGCTCAGCCCCAAAAAACTCTGGCTCTGGCAGATTCAACCCTGGGTCCCTATCCTCCTGTAAAGACGCCTCTTGAGAATCAATAGAATCAACCGCGGTATGGACCTCGGATTCTGAGGACTCGGGAACAGCGGTAGTTGCGGCGGCCGTGCTAAGGGTAAGCAAACAAAACGTCAAAGCCGCGCTGGCGCTAGTGGCCACTGTACGGTACCAAACTCCCATAAAAACTGTCTGACTCCTCAACTCCAAGTGCGGGCTCGGTAAGCGCAATAAAAAACAAACAGAGAAAGTGAAAATCGGTGCAGAGCCTTGACTACTGACGCTCCCTTCAGGAATTTGTTGCTCGGCCACTTGCTGGGCAAACCACCAAACAATCAGCTGATGGAACAAACTTTGGGAATCAGTTGTTAAGTCAAAGCCACCACCCAGCATTTCACCCAATGGTCACCAGGTCATTATGCAATAATTTGCACATGCACTACGACCCTACGATGATTTTGTAGCCGACTACCAAAGTTAACCCTGGTCAACCTTACAAAAGATACTGGTTCTGAAATCGCCTTGGCAAATTTAATCGGCTTTTAGCCAACTTAATAGATGGATTTCTACATGTACCAGATGCAAGACCACTAAAGATCGAGATCGCTGAAGATCGAGATTATTGGGGGCTGTCATCAATTCAATCTCAGGCTCGATTGTCTCCAGGGGGGCAGCTCTTAGTATTTTCTATTTCAGAAAGTTTGCACTCCCTATTGCACAATGTGTTTGAAGTTTAATTGATGACACGCTCTAGTCAGTAAGCCCGCAAAACCAAGGGTACTGAAGTGGAGAATATGGGGTAAAAGCTGCTGAGGGGGCCACCGAATATTGCAAAAGAGTTCTGTAAGGGACTGACAAGGGCTATGAGTTATTGGGG
>CALCTI010000363.1 GCA_937894105.1 uncultured cyanobacterium | reverse complement strand
CCAGCCTGCTCAAGGTTAAGCCCAACCTCGATGATGCGTCGCGCAGTTTGGGACAGTCTCCCACCCAAACCCTATGGCGCGTCCACTTGCCCATTTTGCGCGGGGGGCTATTGACGGCGGTATTACTGGTGTTTGTGGATTCCGCCAAGGAGCTGCCTGCCACGTTGATTGTGCGCCCTTTTAATTTCGATACCCTGTCTTATCAGGTGTTTGCGCTGGCTTCGGACGAACGGCTGGGGGATGCGGCTTTGCCGGCGATCGCCATTTTGCTGGTGGGCTTGGTGCCGACGTTGATTTTAAGCTGGCAAATCACCCAGTCTCGCAATCTTAAACCCCAGTAGATCCGGCAAAATCACATAAATTGCTGCAAAATTTCGGCGGTAGCTCGACCGGTTTTCTCCCAGCTAAATTTTGAGGCTTGGGCGATCGCCAACCGCTGAGCCGTTTCCATCACCGCCGAATCGCGGACCAATTCCACCATCGCCGCCGTAATAGTTTCCGTGCGCAGGGGGTCAATCCATAACGCAGCGTTACCGGCCACCTCTGGCAATGATGCTCGTCGCGACACAATACAGGGAGTCCCACAGGCAAGGGCTTCTAGCACCGGTAGCCCAAACCCTTCCCACAGGCTGGGGAAAACCAGGGCGGTGGCTTGGTTAAGCAAAATGGGAAGCTGATCGTCGGGTACGTAGCCGAGGAAATTGATGCGATCGCCCAATCTTAAATCGTGAATTTGTGCCAGTAATGTGGGGTGATATCGCTCATCTATCGGTCCAGCCAGGCGAAACTCCCAGGGATCGGGATCGGGAATTTGCGTTAGGAATTCTGAAAAAGCGGCTATGGCTCCGCTAAGATTTTTATAAGGATCATTGCGTCCTAAATACACAAAAAATGGCTGTCGCTGAAGTCCTAACGGTCGATAGCGATTGGGGTCATAAGCCAGGGGAATTGGTGTTAGTTTGGTTGCCGGAATTTTGTAGAAGCGAGTCAAATCTTCAGCTGTTGCCTTGGAGTTACAAATAATGTGCTCGGCTTGGTGTAAAACGCGCGGAACGTAGTGGCGAAAATATTGATGGAGTCGCGATCGCGGTGGAGCGACCCGCAGGGGAATAACATCGTGGGCCATCACCACCGTGCGGCAGGAGTCGGGCAGAAACGATAACTTGACCGGCGCTTCTGGAATTGGGCAAAAGAGTAAATTACTATCGAGTTTTTTGTACCATTTTGGTAATTTAAATTGCGTCCAAAGCAACCGGCGCAAATGCCCTTTTGCCCCGTGGGCCGCGGTCATATTTTCTGGGGTGAAATAGCATGAAAAACCTGACTGATTTTGGGGCGTCAGCAGGGTTGGTTTTAGGGGCTTAAGGTGTGGAAGAACGGACAGGGCGTAGTTGGATAAACCGGTGGGCTGGGGAATGGCAAAGCTTAAGTTAATTAATAACGACGAGTGGTCCATTAGCTGCTGAGAAATCCCTTGAGACGCCCTAAAAATTCAGTAAAATCTGCGGCGATCGCCCCCCGATTGTCATCCGTTAGCAGGGGCACATGAACAAATACGACCGCCTTTAAATCCTGCCCTGATTTGTCAGACGAAGCCCCAGTACTATCGGTTGCGCCTAGTAAATCAAAATACAACCCATTGCAAACAAAATCGCCCGCATCTTCACTGATTTTTGTATGGGTCAATCCGTCAATCAATTGGCCCAGGGGCAGTGACGTTTCCAACGTTTTGCCATCGCGCCGGGCAAATTGTTCAACGGTTAGCAGCGATCGCCCTGCCGCCATACCGCATGCCACCACAGCCCTGTGATGACTCCGCTCCACCGCCTCCAGCGCTAACCGGGGAGCCGCAACAAAATCCACCGGTAGTTTTCGCAGTAAAATGCAATCGCGAGGCAAGCCATCCCCCACCACATCCAACAAAACATCCGATGAATTTTCGGACTGATGGGGTAGCCAAGTTTGAAATGAGGTTATCAGCAGTGGGTTGGGCACCGTTGGTTGCGTATTGTTAATTGCTAATCGTTATTGGGCGTCATTCCGTTTCGCCAGTGACCCGCACCATTAGGAGCACTATAAGCCATGTCAAAAATCGCGGTAATTGACTATGACATGGGCAATTTGCACTCAGCTTGTAAGGGGCTGGTCCAGGCTGGGGCAACGCCAGTGGTGACCGACTCGGCACAGGACATTGAGGCGGCGGATGCGGTGGTGCTTCCCGGCGTCGGCGCGTTCGATTACGCCATGGAACAGTTACGGGCGAAGGACTTGGAAGGACCCATCCGAGGGGCGATCGCCAGCGGAAAACCGTTTTTAGGCATTTGCGTGGGCTTACAAATGTTGTTTGATCGCAGCGAAGAGGGACAGCAGCCAGGTCTGGGCATTATTCCTGGCGTGGTGCGACACTTTACCCCCGAACCAGGGCTCACCATTCCCCATATGGGCTGGAACGGCTTAGCGCTGACTAAGCCCCAGTGCCCCCTGTGGTCGGGAATGGGCGATTCCCCCTGGATGTATTTTGTCCATTCCTACTACGTGGACCCAACAGATAAAGCGATCCAAGCCGCCACCGTCACCCACGGCAGCCAAACCGTAACCGCCGCCGTCCAGGGACAATTTCTCGGCTCTCCCCGCCCCAACCTACTGGCGGTACAGTTCCACCCAGAAAAATCCTCCACTGCCGGACTCAAAGCCCTGGCAAATTTTGTCGAAATCGTACGCACCGCTGTCCCCTGCTAAGGTGCGGGATATCCTGTAGAAAATACTTTGTTTATTTTATTGTTACTTAATATTCCTTATGCGCGTTTACGTTCTTCTATTCAACGCTGGCACTGAAAACGAGGGTATTCATTCCCTCCGGCTCCAGGGAGAGGGGGGCAAAATGCGCAACGTGGTGCTGATGTTTCAGGAGGAGGACGACGCTACCCGGTTTGGGGTGATGCTGGAGGCGCAGGATTTTCCTGAGTGTACGGTGACGGAAATTGACGAGGATGAAGTTAAGGAGTTTTGTGAGGGCGCTGGTTACGAGTGCAAGCCGGTGACCAGCGAAATGTTGTTGATGCCCCCAGAAAACAACTTATCTGAGGATGAAATGGATTGGAACGAGGAGGGTCGGGAACGAGAGACAGGCGATCGCCCCCAAGCAGACTCTAGCGAATTAGACAGCATCCGCCGCCGTCTAGAAAATTTACTCTAATCCCATTTCTCTAACCCCATTTAATCCAGCCCGTTATAGTCGACTCACCCATCAACAAGACAGTCAGCGATCGCTGAGCCTGTCTGCCGTCCGCTAATTGCTGGCGAAGTCAGAAAAGTGCGCTACTCGTTTTGGCAAAGCACTTTAAAGGGTGTTGTTTTTTATGGAGCCGACCCTAAGGCGCTTAGGGCGTGTCATCAATTAAGAGCCAGAAGCCT
>CALCTI010000362.1 GCA_937894105.1 uncultured cyanobacterium | reverse complement strand
ATTTAGGCACTGCCGTTACCCAATTGCAGCGAAACGCCAACGGGATTGAACTAACCGTTGAAACCCCCGACGGTCCCCAGCAGTGGCGATCGCAGTACATCCTAGGCGCAGACGGGGAAAAATCCATTGTGCGTCGTGCCCTATCATCCCAGCCCAATCGCCCCATTGACGACCAAGCCAACACCCTCCACGCCTATTACTCTGGGGTGTTGAGCGATCGCGACTCCCCCTACAGCGCCGCCTATCTGGTGCCCAACCAAAAGCGCAATTTTGTTTACGTGGTGCCCTTGGCGGACGGAACTCACAAGGTTGGATTTATCGCCACTCCAGACCATAAGGGCACGGCGTTAGAAAAATTATTAGATGACGCGTTACAAAGCCATCCCGCCCTATCGAAGCGATTCGCTCAGGCCCAGCGCATTGGTGACGTGGGCATTTGGCCCGCCTCCCATAATCGCCCGTCCTTGGATAACGTATCTGGGTATAGATTTTTACTGTTGGGAGACGCCGGGTCTCTGCTGGTTCCCCAAATTGGCTTTGGTACGGGGAACGCTATTCTGTCGGGCAAGTTGGCGGCGGAAACTATTGGGACGGCGATCGCGGCGAACCGCACCGATCATGCATTTTTAGAGCGCTACAACGAGGCGTTACGCAGCAATATACAGAGCAGCATTCAAAGCGGCATCTGGTTCAAACGTATGGCACGTTACCCTAAAGTTATGACCTGGTTTGTTGAACAAACCCAAATTCGCCAGGGCTTTAAATTTCTTTTCGGTCGCAAGGGTGACACCGGTTTGAAGTGGATTTAAGGGGACAATTTTACAACGCAAAAAAAACGCCTGTAAAAGCGCCTGCAAAAGGGTCAACGCAAAATTCCCCTTTTGCCACATAGGTCAACTTTAATACTGTCACCTACCTTTTAACTAAGTCACCGCCACCTAGTCTTGAAGGCTGGAGAAACCCTCAAAAGACACCTTAAGAATTGACGTTACAAGGGAGTTACGATGACTCAGCCCCACCTTTCCCCGGACTCTTCTGATCCCCAGACCAGATTCCCCATTGGAGAGTGCTCTTCAGGATGGCTTTTTCCCCTGCGCCGGGCGGTGAAACGCTGGGGCTATGGAGCGATCGCCCTGCTGTTAGCCAGCACCATTGTGGTCAGCACCCCCAGCACCTCCCAGGCGATCGACTTTGGGGATATTTTCAATATCCTGCGCAACGGCATTCGGGTGTACCAGCTCAGCAATTTATCGGACCGCCAGGAAGTGGAGCTGGGCGAACAAATTGACCGCCAGCTTAAGCGATCGCAAATTCGAGTCATCACCAGCCCAGACGTTGTTGCCTACGTGGATGACATTGGTCAGCGCCTGGCCCGAAACAGCAACCGCCCCAATATTCCCTACCAGTTCCAGGTGGTGCGCGACGCCAAGGTAAACGCCTTTGCCACCATGGGCGGGTTTGTATATATCAACGCGGGGCTGATGGTGGCGGCGGACAATGAGGCGCAGCTGTCTGGGGTGATTTCCCATGAAATTGGGCATATTACCGAGCGCCACGCGGTGAACCAAATGCGCCAGCGGGCGATCGCCCAGGGCGTAGCATCGGCGGCGGGGCTGGACCGAAGCCGAGCGGTGCAAATTGGCGTGGAGCTAGCCCTTAATCGCCCCAAAAGCCGACGCGATGAGCTAGAAGCGGATGATTTGGGGCTGACCTATCTCAACAGAGCGGGCTATGCTCCCCAGGCCCTTCCCAACTTTCTCCGTAAGCTGCTACGGGCATCGTCTCCGCCCACCATACTGAGTACCCACCCCAACACCGGCGATCGCATTGCTTTACTTGAAGCAAAGATTGCCCAGATTCCCGAAAGCCAGCGTGGAAAAGAGGGCTTAAATGAACTGGAATACCGCAAGCGCATCGATGGCTGGTTTAAGATTACCCCTGCGAATAGCCAGCGCCGCCGGTAAAGTCACTGTTTGGGTCTCACCTTTAAGGTTTATATTTAGACACTCATACTTAAACGTTCATACTTAGATTTTCGTCTTCAGGGGCTGTCATCGGTTGAATCTCAAACTCAATAGGTGCAAGGATTTCAGCTCCTATTGTTTTTCTTTAAAAGGGCGCGTATTTACTACTGCGCAAGACTTTTGGAGTTTAATTGAGAATTTGATTGATGACACGCCCTAGAAGTTCACATGTATTGGACGACTGCCATGAACGATCCCGTTTACGAGGAACTGTGGCTTTTGGATCCTGACGCGATCGCCACTCCCCCGCGCGTTCAAGGGCTGCCCACCTTAAGCACCGATGCCCTTAACACTTGGATTGCCAAAGTTCACCAGTTTCAACACCGCACCCGCTGCACCCCCCAGCCTCAACAGCCGGACCTGTTTGGCGGCATTGAAATTCACCCCGGCGATCCTCACCAGGTAGACCCGTTCGCCCTGGACTCCTATCCATTTAATGTCCATGCAGGATCCCAGGGTCCTCAGCAACCCGCCATTTATTTTGTGCGAGACTCCCAGGCAGAGATCATCCTGTACATTGGCGAAGCAAAAAATGCCCGTGCCCGCTGGAGTGGCGTCCACGATTGCAAGCGCTATGTGACCAACTACCGCACCCAACACTTTGAGTGCCAATCGTCCTGCTCCATTGACATTGGATTTTGGCTTGATGCCTTTCCCGATGCCCACCGCCGCCAGGAGCAAGAGCAAACGTTAATCCGGCGGTGGCGATCGCCGTTCAACAAAGAAAACTGGCACCATTGGGCAACCCCCTTCACCGAAGGCCGCTAAAATTCCTGTAAATTGAGGGCGACAATTCTTAAGGAAAATAGCAGAAACTTTCAAGATTCCCTGTACCAAAGCACTACAGTGCCTCTATTCATGGCCTACAATCGGCACAGCTAAGAAATAAACAAATATTTCTACAGTCTGAAACTAATCTATAGCTGCCGGAAGTGATGAAAAGAGCCGCCCTTGAAAAGTAAAGTTCTTTTTCGTCGCCTTCCGTTAGCAACTCAGGTTTGGGGATAGCCAAAGACCCAGTACAGGCGATCTTAGTTGTATTGCCCACAAAGCATCATCAACGGTTCCTAGCCCCTCACTATCCTCCCAGTCGCGTTT
>CALCTI010000361.1 GCA_937894105.1 uncultured cyanobacterium | reverse complement strand
ATAGACCTTATCGGCAACAAGTTGTGCTGCATCAGAATTGCCGCAATGGCAATTAATATCGCTTATTTAAGGCTAAGAATTGATCGCTTTTCTTGATTCCGATTAAGTCTAATTAGTGTTGCTTGGCTTCAAAGTATCCAATAGGTGATGGGCAGCCCGTTGCTTCGCTAGCTTTTTAGTGCGTCCCTGTCCCTGGGCGATCGCCCCCGACAGCCCTAATTTACAAATAAACTCCCCATTGTCTTCCTGGGAAAATTGTTCCGTTGGCAACGGCAACTCTTGCCGCTGACAATACGTATTCAACTCACCGATAAAGTTTTTATAGAGCTCAGTTGACAGGGATTTCTGGGGAGATTCCTGGGGCGGTTTTGGATTTTTGGCCCATTCAGACGACGGGGGATCTAGCTCGGAGGCTTGGTCAATGGGGATCAGGACGCCGTTGATATGGGCGCTCCACCAGGCGATCGCCGCCTGGGCTCGGGCCTGTTTTTTCAATCGATGCCCCGCCGGTTCGGGGGCCGTCAGCTCCGCCTCCGTGGTGTCCACAATGGCCCGCGCCACCCACGATTGGGGCTGCCCGGTAATCTCAAAATTCACCGCCCAGCCCCGTTGGGATTTCAACACATCCAGCGTCGAAATGGCTAGCTCGGGGGATTGGGTCAAACAACGGCACACCCCCTGGGCGATCGCTCGTTCCCGCTCTAGCACCACCTCCGATAACAGCAGCGCTGCCCATTCTGCTACCCCCAATCGCCCCAGCCGCGTCCGGGTCTCATCGCGCACCGCCGCTTCAAAATCCCCCTCATTCAGGGCAAAGTGCAGCAGCTTTATAAACTCGTCATCGTCCAGCGATCGCACCGTTTTCCCATCGGCAAGCTGGCGACGATAAAGCCCGTGGCGCTGGCGACGGTGCACCTCATCAATGTCCTCCTTCTCCCCCTCCAAGGTGTTGTTGATATGATCCGCGATCGCCGCCAGCTCATCGACGGTATAAGGGGGTGGCTGATTTTGGGCGAGGTGGTGGAGCACCCGATGGTTAATAAAATCCGCCAGCCGCCGCAGGGGAGAGGTGCTGTGGCAATAGGCCGACTCCGCTAGGGCAAAATGACCATCCGCCGTGGCTGCATATTGGGCTTTGTCCAAATTGTGGGATAGCTCGTTGCGTAGGAGTGCAGCCTCGTCGGGCTTGCTGGCAATTAACGTTTCCACCAGCGCCGCCGTGGATCCCTCCCACTGGCGCGCTCCGTGGTTGCGAAATAGGGCGGGATATCCCGACTGGCGCAAAATATCCGCCACCGTCACGTTAGCCAAAATCGCCAGCTCGGCAATTAACATCTGCGATCGCAACGGCTTGGTTCCAGCGCGCCCATCTTCGTCGTAATACACCCCGCCCACCACCATGGCCCCGATCGCCCCCTGGGCCTCCCGCCGCGCCGCCAGTTTTTTTGCCCAAATTTGCGCATAGGACAACTGGGTAAACAGGGCATCCTCCGGGCGATCCAGCACCCGGTCTGCCCCCTGATAGCTCAACCGTCGCCCATTGGAAAATCGCACAAATCGCCAGTGCACCGACTCCACCGCCGCCGTCGAGTCCAAGGCGATCGCCAACTCCAGGGCTGGCCGCTCTGGTCCTGGCAACAAAGACAAACTGCCGTGGGACAGCTCCGTGGGCAACAGGGGCTCCACCCCCCAGGGAAAATAGCGCGACGTCACTCGCTGGCGCACCATGTGGTCCAGCACGGAATTCTGGGGAATCGCCGCCGTGGGATCAGCTACGTAAATGAGCATCACCGCCCCGTCATCCTGAGGAACCACCCAAAACGCATCATCTATATCCATCGACGTTTCCCCGTCAATGGTGATCCCCTGCGCTGGGGGGCGATTGTTCAACAGGGCAGCCGTATCGAGCGATCGCGCCGCCAAAATTTCCTCTACTGAAAACCGATTACCCATTGCTCCCACTCCCAATCCCGCACGTTTCGCTCCCAAGTTTTTTAAGCCCAAATTTTTCGAGCTCAAATTTTTCGGGCTCAAGTTTCTGAGCCCGATCTTTATCGATCCCAAATTTTTTTCGATGGGAATCTGACACTTTTGGTAAAAACCACTATAATCACCGAACTACAAAGAAACTTGGTTTTAAGGGTATTTTTTACCCCCTCTAGTAACTTTTTAACCCTTATCTGCCCTTTGCGGTAACTGCCCCGTGTTTGCCACTGCCCTTCCCAGAATTGCCGCCCCCGACGCCCTCCCCCGTGACCTGTTTGGGGCGATCGCCGATCTCAAGCGAGAACTGAACGCCGTTATCTTGGCCCACTACTACCAGGAAGCGGAAATTCAAGACCTGGCGGACTACCTCGGCGATTCCCTGGGGCTGTCCCAACAGGCGGCCCAAACCGAAGCCGATGTCATCCTGTTTGCCGGAGTGCACTTTATGGCGGAAACGGCAAAAATCCTCAATCCCCACAAACAGGTGCTGCTGCCGGATATTGACGCCGGGTGTTCCCTGGCCGATAGCTGCCCCGCCGAGGCCTTCGCCGCCTTCAAGGCTCAACATCCCGACGCGCTGGTGGTGTCCTATATTAACTGCACCGCTGATATTAAAGCCCTGAGCGACGTGATTTGCACCAGCTCTAACGCCGTTTCTATTGTGAATCAGCTTCCTGGCGATCGCCCGATCATCTTTGCCCCCGACCGCAACCTGGGACGCTACGTGGCGGAACAAACCGGGCGGGATTTAATCTTGTGGGACGGTAGCTGTATGGTCCACGAAATTTTCTCCGAGAAAAAACTGGTGCAGCTCAAGGTGCAACATCCCGAAGCCGCGATCCTGGCCCATCCGGAG
>CALCTI010000360.1 GCA_937894105.1 uncultured cyanobacterium | reverse complement strand
TAGCGCGAGGGGATGTGGAGCGATGGCGACACGGAGAAATTCGATTCCACGAGTTGGAACAGGCCCGTCGTAAACAGGTGCACATTGAGCAGCACCGCCCGATCCTTAACCAGAAAATTCAAGGGATAGATCGACAGTTGCAGTGGTTAAATGAGCCCCATTCTAATAGACAGGGAGAGCGATCGCTGGCGGGAAAAATTGAACAGATTACGAAAGAAATTAACGATCTTAACTATCAAGTTGAAATACATAATCAACTGCGAAAAAAACTTCGAGAACAACAGCAGTGGTTAACACAGTTTGAAAATTTAAAGCGTTGCCGGGAGGAAAAACCCAAGCTAGATCAACAATATCAACAATTAGAAGTCAATTTAAAAGGGCGACAGGAGGAGATTGAAAAGTTAAGCCAACAATCCCAGGAATTGCAAGGGCAGCTTGATCAAATTCTTGATCCCACTGAGGCGATCGCCCACCTAGATGCCCAATCCCAATCTCTCCGTCAAACCCTGAATCAATATTTAGCCGACTTAGGAGGGACGAAACGGCAGGCGATCGAATTAAACGAATTGGAAAGGCAATCTCAGACGGATCGTAACAGCCTTAAAAAGCATCAAAAACAGCAACGTATTTACGACGAACTGGCTAAGGCGTTCGGCAAAAATGGGTTACAGGCGCTCACTATT
The DNA here is from genome assembly GCA_937894105.1 of uncultured cyanobacterium. GTDB lineage: Bacteria > Cyanobacteriota > Cyanobacteriia > CACIAM-69d > CACIAM-69d > CALGDE01. The sequence goes on along the minus strand of CALCTI010000360.1, from coordinate 13,208 downwards.
GAAACGGTTTTACCTCAGTTAGAAGCGGAAACTAATCGAATTTTGTCGCGCCTTAGTGCCAATCAACTACACGTGCAATTTATCACCCAAAAAGCCAAGAAAAATCAATCCAAACCTCACGGCAGCCGTAAAGGAAAAAAGGGCGATCGCCCCCAAGAGGACGTTAAAATGACTGACACCTTGGAAATCCTTATTGCCGATGCTCGCGGCACCCGCCCCTACGAAACTTATTCCGGCGGCGAAGCATTTCGCATTAATTTTTCCATTCGCCTTGCCCTATCGCGGTTGCTCACCCAACGATCCGGTACCGCTTTACAGCTATTGATTGTGGATGAGGGATTTGGGACCCAGGATGAAGCCGGACGCGATCGCCTGGTGGCCGCCATCAATGGCATCGCCAGCGAATTTGCCTGCATCCTCACCGTCACCCATATTCCCCAGCTCAAAGAAGCGTTTCAAAATCGCATTGAAGTAACGAAAACTGCCACAGGATCAATATTGCAGGTTATCGCCTGATTCAGCCACGCCCCTGGCAATACCTTAAATACCACAGCCCTTGCCATAGGGCGATCCTGGCGGTTTTAACTGCCCCAGTTTTTCCCTGGGGATCACAAATGGGCAAGAATGGACTATTCTCAATCCATTGCCCCGCCTCACACACACCAAAAGGGGTAAATGCAACGATTCTTACTGTTTAGGCTCCATTAATTCGGTAAATAGAAATCGCTGCATCGTTGTTTTAATCGGTCCTTAATGTGCCGTTTCGTTCGCTATGGATAAATCTTTTGACCCGCGATCGCCCCAGGTTCTCCGCTAGCGTCGCACGGCTACCCGGTTTGGTGTAGCCCTTGTCGTCGCTGTGCAAGGGTGGTTACCCCTGGCTCCGGCGATCGCCGCCACCGGTTCCCCCCTTGAAACGTCACGGGAAGGAATATCCCCTGAATTAGTCTCTCCTGACTCAATCTCTCCCGAATTAACAGAAACCAGCGACCCTACGCTGCTGGCTCAAACCGGGCGGGTCTGTGCTCACGATGTGGGCACGTGGATTAACCGAGTTGTCAATGCTCCCACCTTTCGCAAGGGGCGCTGGGGTATTAAGGTGCAGGCCCTCAGGGACGGCACCGTTTTTTATGAGCGCAACAGTAACAACTTTTTTATTCCAGCGTCAAATATGAAGCTGTTCGTCACCGCCGCCGCGCTGCAAAAGTATGGTCCTGAGGCTCGCCCCTACCAATCGCGGGTGGCGGACTGGGTGAAATATATTAACGAGCGCAGCAATAATAAATCTGCCGATGCCCTATTTCGCACCATGGGCTATTCGTCGGGGGTTAAGCAGGCGCTGCGAGGATTGCAGGTTAATCCCAACGGCTTTCGTATGCGGGACGGGTCCGGGCTGTCGCGGGGGAATTCTGTACAGCCAGGGACAGTGATTCAGCTTTTAGGGGCGATGAATCGGGCCCAGGGCAGTGATGCTTTTCGGCGATCGCTCCCGGTGGCTGGGCGATCGGGCACCCTCCGCCGTCGCTTTAACGGCACCCCCGCCGCTGGTCGCGTTTTCGCCAAAACTGGTACCCTGCGAGGGGTTCGCGCCTTATCCGGTTACCTAGAGCATCCCCTATATGGCACCTTGCTGTTTAGCATTTTGGTCAACCAGCCGGGTCAATCGGGCAGTCGCATGTTAGGGGCGATCGATTCTATTGTCGGTACGGTGATGGGGATGCGTCCCTGTGAAGAGGGTGTTCCCGTTGACTTGCCAGAAGCGCGGCGATCGCCCATGCGCCTAGGACCCACTGGTCTGCCCAGAACCGACACCTGGCCCTCGCTACTGCAAAATCGCCGCTGATCGGCATCACCTGAAGATCTGAATTCCACGCAAAGTCCCCCTTGACAAGGGATGTTTGAGCGATCCTCAACATTTAGACCCGCAACAAACCCCGTAGCAACAGTAAAAGGGGTAGGGGATCCTTTAAGTGGGGAAGCCAGATTCAGGCTGTATTTATGCCGTCGAACTCAGGTTCTTGTGTTTAAGAGGGTCATAAAAAGAGGAGGCGGAGGTTAAACAACCCTTGCCTCCTCTTTTTTATTATTTGCACCTGGTTGTTTGCAGCTAATTATTTGCGCCTGGTTGTTTGCGCTTAATTATTTGCGCCTAAAGACTCGCCCTTGAGCTCCAAAAGTCGGAGAATCGTTTGTTCCACAATCTTGTCAGGCGTGGATGCTCCAGAGGTGACGCCCACCACAATGGGACCGTCCGGCAGCCAGTCCGTGCTAGTGGTTTCGCCCTTTTCTAAAGGCTGGTGGGAAATGGTTGTCGCGTCAATCAAGCGTTCCGCCGAGTCAACGTGGAATGAAACAAACCCCTTATCGATCGCAATTTCATGCAAGTGGGTCGTATTGGATGAATTGTAGCCACCAATTACCAGCATCAAATCCGCCGGCTGCTTTGCCTTCACCAAGCCATACATGGCATCTTGGCGTTCCTGGGTGGCATCGCAAATGGTATTGAAACTCATAAAGTGTTCGTTTAACTTGTCGGTGCCATGTTTTTGCATCATGGTCCGCTCCACCAGCTTACCGATCGCCTCGGTTTCACCCTTCAGCATCGTGGTTTGGTTCGCCACCCCCACTCGCACTAAATCCACATCGGGATCAAATCCCGGTGAATGGGCATTGTTGAACTTATCCAAAAACACCTCCTTGTCGCCCCCGTGCAAAATGTAATCGCACACGTACTGGGCTTCCTCTAGGTTCAGCACCACCAGATAAGTATCGGCAAAGGACAGGGTGGCGATCGTTTCCTCGTGCTTGTACTTACCGTGGACGATAGACGTGTGCCCATCTTTTTTATGCTTCTCGACGCTATTCCACACCTTTGATACCCAAGGACAGGTGGTGTCCACAATAATTGCCCCGCGATCGTTCAGCAGCTTCATTTCCTGCACGCTGGCTCCAAACGCCGGCAAAATCACCACTTCACCATCGCCCACGCCGGAAAAATCTTTCTGCCCATCCACCACCTGAACAAAATGCACGTCCATATCCCGCAAATTTTTATTCACGGACGGGTTGTGGATAATTTCGTTGGTAATCCAAATGCGGCGATTGGGAAACTGCCTGCGGGTTTCATAAGCCATTGCCACCGCCAGCCAATTGAATCGTGACGGATCCACATTGAAGCTCGTTGTTATTACTGCGAATGGTCTGAATTAAATCGCTGGTGTAAGACTCTTCCAAGTCACCCGCAATTTCCTCTTTCCGCCCAAAGCTACGGCGGTGATAATTATCCGACTTGCTTAGTTCCCGGCGAAAAGCTCGAGTATTGAGCTTGGTTTCCGACGGTGCTCCTGACTCAGCAGTCTGCGTACTGGGCGCGTTCAAGTCAACAGTTTGTAGATTGCCAGGTTTTAAATCCGAAGTCTTCGCATTGGTTGTTAGCGAAGCGGGAGTGCTGACCTCAGATTCCATAGCCGCAGCTTTCATTGGCGCTTACCTATTACCCACTTACATTGTCTTTGATCTTAAGGCAAACTCCCGGCAAATCAAGCTCAACCTAATTACCCAAACCGCAAGCATTAATAAACTCAGCCTATAAAACATGACCCTGACCCGGCAACATCGCTAAGTCAGGGTCGGTTATTGGCCCAAAGGAACGCCAGTGGGGCGCGTTCAATCCATGATCAACTCTGGGGAACGCGCCTTAAGGTAGCTGCTTTAAGTAAAAGTATCGGTTGGAAAATTACTTGTTGGGCTGGGGGGTCATGCGCAAGTAAGGCTTAACTTCGGTGACGCCTTTAGGAAACTTCTTCTTGGCATCTTCGGTGGAAATGCTGGGAACCACAACACAGTCATCACCATCTTTCCAATCGGCGGGGGTTGCCACACTGTGGTTATCCGTTAGCTGCAAGCCGTCGATAACCCGTAGAATCTCGTCGAAGTTACGACCGGTGGCGGGAGGGTAGGTCAAGGTTAGACGCACCTTCTTGGCAGGGTCAATAACGAAGACGCTGCGGACGGTTACCTTGGCGTTGGCTTCAGGGTGGATCATGCCGTACAGCTCAGCGACCTTGCCGTCTACGTCGGCCAAGATGGGATAGTTCATCTTGGTGCTTTGGGTTTCTTCAATATCTTTGGACCAGCCTTTGTGATCGTCAACGTTATCGACACTAAGGGCGATGGTTTTAACGTTGCGCTTTTGGAATTCGCCCTGCAGTTGGGCCACTCGCCCCAGCTCGGTGGTGCATACGGGGGTGTAGTCGGCAGGGTGGGAGAAGAGAACAACCCAGCTATCGCCGGCCCACTCGTAAAAGTTGATGGTTCCGTCGGTAGATTCTTGGGTGAAATCTGGGGCAGCTTGACCAAGTTTTAATGACATATGCTTCAGTTCGATAGTTTGTATTTCGTTGATCGGCGAGGGCATCGCTCGTGGATAGTTGGGGAAAGCAGGGCGGGAAAAACGGTAAACGTCCAACGCCCCCTAAATTTTCAGTGCGTCCTTTCTTGGGGTTGCCTGAATTTTTAGGTGCCCTTAAATTTCAGGTGGTTTTGCGATCGCGCCTAGGGGCTGTCATCAATTAAATCTCAAGCCCAATAGCGGTGAGGGTTTCAGCCCCTAGTATTTTTTATTTAAAAGGGCGTGTACTTCCCACCGCATCAGGCTTCTGGAGTTTAATTGATGACACGCCCTAGCAACAGCAGCGCGAAACTGATTCACCTGTAATCCATCTGTCTGTAAATTTTGCCACGAAATTTTTGCTTTCTTTTAGGGTTTTCCGCCCCGAAACAAGACTTTATGAAAACTCAGAAAAGGTCGATGGTTTGCAATCGATCCGATTCCGAGCAGATCATCAGAGTGTTTCGCGATCACCCTGAAGAGGATACAATCTGCCCGTTCCTAAATTGGCTTTAATCCCGGCAAAAGTGCCGGCAGTGTACCCATGGCGTATTGGTTGTTGAAAAGCGAACCGAGTGATTATTCCTACGACGATTTAATTCGCGATCGCCAAACTATTTGGGATGGGGTGAATAATAATTTGGCGCTGAAATATATGCGCACCATGAAGCCGGGGGATTTAGCTCTAATTTATCACACAGGTAAGGAGCGCCGGGCAGTGGGAATTGCGGAGGTGATTAGCAATCCCTATCCCGACCCAGCCCTAGATGAGGAGCGGCGGACGGTGGTAGATGTGAAGGCGGTGCGATCGCTGCCTAAACCAGTAAGCTTGAAAGCGATCAAGGTGAAAAATGCCGAGGACAACAGCTTTGATGGGTTTGAATTATTGCGCATCGGTCGCTTGTCAGCGGTGCCGGTTTCTGAGGAACATTGGCAACTTATTGTAAATATGGCGGAAGCCACGGACAATTAGCCACTTTTGGAATGCCCTTAGGACATGATTTGGAAAATGAAGGATATTAGATCGTGCTTGCCCAGGGTGATGCGATCGCCATTGCGCAGTTGATAGCGCCGATAGGACGGCAGGGGCCAACTGTTCACGTAGGTACCGTTAGCGCTGCCCGTATCTTCCAGGTAATAGCTGCTGCCATCCCAGTGCAAATCAGCGTGAATTCGCGACACAATTTCCGCGTGGGGAAAGTCAGTCATGTCAATGTCGGGAGGCACGCGGCTGTTGGTTTTGCCAATATGAACCACTTTTAACTCCCGAGGCAAAGGCAGGGGCGTATTGGTTTGCAGGTGTAAAAGCTGTCCCTTTTCGTGGGTTTGCAAAACCGTTGCCGCCTCTGGTTCCTGGTCAGGCGCGTCTTCCGCATCGGTAGACGTTTCAACTATGGGTGCTTCAGACCCTTCAGGGGGTTCAACGGCTTGGGGTGCTGGGCGACCATTTGGGAGATCGTTCCAGGGATCACCCAGGTCATTGCCCACCCCAGTATCAGCGAGGGGCATTTCTTGATCCGCCTCAGTGGGGGGCATTCCCCCAGGCATTCCTTCTAATTTACGATTGTCGGAGTTTTTTGGTGTACCGAGAACGGCAGCGATCGCGTCAACCGCCCCCAGGTCCGTCACGGGGCTAGGGATGTCCTCCTCCTCGCCAACAGCGACCCCACTGCTCGTCACATTAACAGGCACAGTGCCCTCCTCTGCAAGAGTCTCAACCTCGTCGCTAGCCTCGACCGCTTTAGTCATTTCAATATTTTCAAACGTTTCGTTAACCCCAGGGGGCGGACCTGGCGGCGCTTCCCAGGACAGTTCCAAATCATCTAAATCATCATCGTCATCCTCTGCCAACCACTGAGCTTCCGCCTCGCTCAAGGGCTCAGTAATGGGTGACAAAGTCTCCGTATCGGCATCGATAGGGGATTCAATATTATTCTCAGCAAAATCACCCTTGGCAAAGTTATCCCCAGCGAGACTGTTTTCGGTGATCACCCCCTCATCCCCCTTCGCCACAACCATCTCCAACGATTCATCCAAGGCAGAAGCGTCACTATTCCCGCCCTCTGAACTTCCGATCCCCAATAGGGCGTCTAGCCCTCCTTCGTCACCCGCTTCACCGTTTGCGATTCCACCACCCGCGATCCCATCGTTCACGGCGTCAAAATTTCCTAAGCGTCCTGATAAAGGATCGGAGGACAGAGGCAGCGGTTCTGAATTTAAGCTGTTTTCGGCATTTAGCTTAATGCCACACTGGCCACAGAAATTTGCATCACTTAAAACCGTTGATCCGCAGCCAAGGCAGACAATCTTCGTTGGCAATGGCGCAGAGCACGTCTCACACTGCACGGCTTCGTCAGGGTTTTCGTGGTAGCAGTGGGAGCAGACAACCATAATTTACAAACACTACAAACGCAGAACGCAAATAGTCGAAACAAGCGAAAGAAAGCGGCGATCGCTCCTTAGGCAAAGGCATCTTAAGCCGTGGAAAGGTTACAACAAATCCCAACAATTGAACCTTCTTAAGCCTACGGTAACCTACCAGCCAGCTCGTGACCCTAAAACATTGTTACAGTTAGCAACGGTTTAATCGGGAACGGTGGCTTTTGCTGGAAATTCTCGCCCGCAAATCATAAAAGCCCCAAAAAAATTGGACAAGGGGCATGGTTCCAAAGGCGATCGCCCCTTCGACTTCTAGCAACATTAAGAGCTCAGGCTCGAGGCAAGGGAATTAAGGCAATAAATTCGGTGGCAGGGTAGCGCTGGCGGACTGGTCTAGTAGCCAAAGCAAGTCTCCTGACGGTTGAACGGCGCAGCTGGGGTATTGCTGACTGAGGGGCGATCGCTCCATGCCAAATTGTCCCTGTAAAGACACGGGCAATACCTGTTCCAAAGGGGTCTGCTTATTATCTCCAGCCACTAAAAACACCACCCAATCAGAGCGATTCAGCGCCGGCAACGTCAAGGAAATGCGAGGCTGGTCCCCTTTCTGTCCAACGCTGACCAACTTCTCCGTTTCGTCCAAAATTGCCGTACCCGGAAATAACGACGCCGTGTGACCATCGTCTCCCATTCCCAGCATCACGATGTCCCACCTCCAGCCGGCACCATTGGCAGAGGCAAACAACGACTCAGAATCCTCAAAGGCGTTGCGCACGGTTTCGGCATAATCTTCCGCATCAGTGACCACATCGCCACTGCCAGTGGGCATAGCAAAGATCTGAGCCGCTGGAAGTGGCACCTGATTCAGCCATGCCTCCCGCGCCATTTTTTCGTTGCTATCAGGGTGATCCGACGGCACATAGCGCTCGTCCCCCCAAAAAATCAACAGCCGTTGCCACGGAAGCGATCGCCTTGCCAGGGCTTGATAAAGAGGCTTCGGCGTACTTCCCCCCGACAGCACAATGGAACAAAACGGCTGACGCTCCAGCACTTTTTCAATGCGATCAACCACCAAAACACAGGCCCGTTCGGCGATCGCCGCCTTATCCGCCACCACCTCAACCCCTCGCTTACCCACAGGTTCCACTCCTTAACGTTGCAGTACTTAATTGCCATGCTTGTAACTCCGATGCTTGCAATCCCAAGGCTTGCTAAGCTCCCAACCTTGCGACGTTTCTTTTCAAATTTTTGGGGCGTAATCCCCTACAGCATCTGCGGCTTCTGCCTTTTATGGAATGGTCAGAAGCCGCCGCCGTCGCAAAAACGCAGAAACCCTTAATCCCCTTCCCCGACCTCTGTTACACCCCAAATCCTGACGAACGCCACAACACGGGTTAAAACTGACATGAACAGCAAGCAGCAAAGACCCAGAGAACACTATGGGATAATCAGATACCAAACGTTAAAGTCCAATCAACCAGTCAAACCACTCCGAAAAACACTGTCTCTCTAGCCGCCCAACACCTTTCACAAGAACTAATGGCAGGTAACCGAGAAAAAGCTAAGCCTCAGAAAACCTCACAAGAAACAGTCACTGCCCCCATAAAACTCCACGCAATTCAATAGAATTTTGCTTGCTACGAACATTTCAATAGAATCGATACACGCACACATTCAGCACCACTGGACTCCGCCTATCCACCCAGCCCATGCCCGCCACCAACCCTGACCTCAACAAAGCCCAACTTTTGCTGACCGCTCGCGCCATGCTGGTCTGCGGCATAGTCACTATCACCGTCGCCTTTGTCAACTACATCGGCCTGCTTATCCCCTTTGAGCCCCTTGAACAATCATGGCAGCAAGTGTTTGTTAGCCGCCTTGTGGACCTGGGCATTATTCCCTTCATTGGCATCGGCTTTATTTTCTGGGGATTTTGGATTGAAGAGCGCAGCCTACAGAAACGTTTGCCACGCCGAAAGTTTAAAATTGCGGCCCTTAGCCTCGCCTTCGTCCTGGGGCTGACTTTCCTGCTCCTCTCTCCCCTGCATATCGTCAACGTTTGGAGCAGAAGCCGCGAAGTCCTCGCTCAAATCACAACGGAAGCCCGAAGCGCCGAAGAGCGCGTGGAAGAGCAAATTCAATCAGAAGCCTTCCAAACTGGTGTGGAGCAGCGCCAACAGGTCCTAAGCCAGCAAGTGGACCAGTTACTTAGAGATGAGGCAGCGGTACAGGAACTGTTAGAGGGGAATGAATTAACAGAAGAGCAAAAAGGTTTCCTACGCCAAGCCCAACAAGACCCAGAGCGTCTCAAAGCATTTATTAACTCTCAAACCGAGCGCATACCAGCAGAAATTATCGGTCGAATTCGAGAGCGGCGGCAAGATCTGGACACAAGAGCCAGACAGTCAGCGTTTCGTTCCGGCGTACAAACTGGCATCAGCGGTTTGATGCTGTCTGGTGGGTATATTGCCCTAGGGGCATCGGCGTTCAGAGGGCGTCCAAAAAGCGCCAAGAAGAAGCGGTAAGTTCAGAGGTTAGTGGCGCTTAGCTTGGCCCTTGCCAAATCAACTCGCCGCATCACTGTCGACCGGCATTATCGACATCATTCCTTGAATCAGGGGCTAAAAGCTCCCAAATATACTTTTCACAGAACTATGCGAGTATCAACAAAACGGCAACCTGCTCCTCTGGCATCCCGCATCTTAGTGGTGGTGGGAATTATCCTAATTGTCTCTTCCCTACTAGACTTTTTCATTTTGGCGATTCCCCTTGACATCCAAAATCGCCAGTGGTTATTGCGCTTTATCTCTGGCTTAGTGGACCGAGGAGTAGTGCCGCTAGTGGGTATTGGACTGCTGTTTGGTGGTACCTGGATTGCGCAGCGATCTGGAAGTAGTAAAGGAAGCAGCTCGCCGTTACTAGATCCTCGCTTTTGGGCATTAGTTTTATCCCTTGCCCTAGGTGCGCTTTTTCTGTTGTTGACGCCTCTGCATTTAAATGGGGTGCGGCTTCTGAGTGAGACTGAGCAAGAAAATATTGAAAGTCAGGCTGAGCAGGCAACTCAACAAATTCCGGCTCAGGTGGAGCGTCTGAAACAACAGCTGGGAACGTTGGCGGAAAATCCTGAGGGACTACAGCAAGTTATTGACAGTGGTCAGGTTCCCCCTGCCCAGCTTGAGCGTCTGGAACGGCTGAAAGAAGACCCAGGTTCGGTGGAGGCTCAAAGTCAGGAAATTGAGGCTGAAATTCGAGAGCAAATTAATGAGCGGCGGGAAGAGGCACTGGAAAGTTCCTCAACACGTTTACTGAGGTCAATGTTTACTACTGGTGCAAATAGTTTTGTGCTGGCGGTGGGCTACCTAACCATTGGCTGGTTTGGCCTTAAAGGACGAGGTAGTGGTGCGCCCAAAAAGTCGGGACAGCGTAAGAAGAAAAGCCAAGCCTAAACAACTCAGAATCAGTTGTAAGCCATCAAAAGTTTGCTAGGTGCTGGTCAGGGAAACTCAGGGGGAGCTTTGGATTTGGTCAATCCACCCAACCTAAAGCTTCTCCTTTTTGCGCTGAACTTTAGGAGAGGAAAACAGGAAAGCGCACAGATGGCTGGCGAGGCTTTCCTCGGCGCTAATGCGCTCATTAATTCTAAAAGCGCAGACGATTTAGCTTTTGATAGCATCGCCAGCGGATTCTGGGAGGCTATCGTTGGGATAGGGATGAGCTGTCCAAAATTTTGCCGAAGCCCTTGGCAGGGCGAAAGTCTTTGGGTAGTACCCAGAATGTAAGGATAGTTCGCTTTAAAACAGCCGAGTCGCAATAAGTGATTTGAAAAGCATCCTTCTAGACATTCCTAGGATTTAGACTTGCAGCAACCCTCTGTAACTATGAGAGAAAGGGCAGGGATCCCCCCTCAGTCCATCCTTCTCAAGAGGGGAAGCTCGATTCAGGCTGCGTTCGTGCAGTCGCACTAAGGTTTATAAGAAAGCACCCAGAAGAGTTACTGAGAAAGACGACGACAAATAAGCAATTAAATAAGTTCGAGCAATACTCTGGTCAATTGCCAGCCATCGCGATAGCCTAGTAGTCCATGCTTAAAAGTTTGCGTCATTAAATGCAAATAAGTTCAAGCAACCTGTTGTCCACCTAAGCGAATAAATAAAGGAGTTGACTGTATGACCCAAGTTGTATTGGGTGAAAACGAAGGCATTGAATCCGCCCTACGTCGCTTTAAGCGTCAAGTTTCTAAAGCCGGTATTTTGGCAGACGTAAAGTACCGTCGCTATTATGAAACTCCCATTGAAAAACGTAAGCGTAAGGCTGCGGCTGCTCGTCGTAAGCGCCGTTATCGGTAAGTTTTTCGATTTTTGAGCAGCCAGATTTTGCTTCGAAGCTTGAATATGCCCCCAACAGGTAGGGGCTTGGTGATGGGAGGTGGTTTCACCAAGAATTTAATTCAAGATAGGCAGAGAATTGGTAAAGATCCTCATTATTTCTTAGGTAACTGAACGCAATAGATTTGCGTAACCCGCTGCCGAAATTTACTGCCTAGTTCCGGACTTTAAGCGGGGCTAGGCAGTAATTTTTGGAGCTATTTTGACTGGCGGTATTCGAGCGATCGCACCAATCACTTTGATATAAATTTGAGAAAAAAAACCTGAATTGCCCAACTCTAAAATAGTTGTGCGGCATTTATGCGGAGCTTATGCGGGATTTATGTGGACTCACTCCACTCTGGCTGTTCTATGGGAATTTCGATGCAAAATTCGGTGCCTTTTCCTGTTTCAGACTTGCAGGTTAGCTGACCCCGGTGCTTTTCCACCACAATTTGATAGCTAATGGACAGTCCTAGCCCAGTGCCCTGACCAACAGGCTTGGTGGTGAAAAACGGGTCGAATAGCTTCGCTACCACCTCTGGCTCGATTCCGGAACCATTATCGCGAATTCGAATTTGAACGCGATCACCCTCAGTAGGCTCCGTTGTAATCGTCACCTTAGGGGAGCTGCCCGTTGGCGAGGCGATCATCGCCCTCACACTCAACTCCCCACCTCTACCTTCAACCCTCTTTGCCCCGGTGCTCCCTGCCTTAACCGGGTCAAATGTGCCGTCACTAAAATGCTCCCCGAATCCGTTGCTGTCAAATTGATCGGAGCTAAATTCACCGTTGTCTTTGCTACGGCACACGGACTCCAGGGCATCCACCGCATTGCTAATAATATTCATAAACACTTGGTTAAGCTGACCGGCATAGCACACTATTTCCGGCAGCTCACCATAATGCTTTTCAATTCCAATGGCGGGGAAGGAGCTATTTGCCTTAAAGCGATGTTGCAAAATCAACAGGGTATTGTCCAAGCCTTCGTGGATGTTTACCGGCTTCATTTCTGCATGATCTAGCAGGGAGAAATTACGCAGGGAAGCCACAATTAGAAGGATGCGATCCGAACAAATTTGCATATAAGCCAGGGTTTAAGGCAAATCTTCCGCAATAAACCCAATGTCGATCTCCCCCAAGAAACCCGCAATGTCCTCCGTTGGTTCGGGATAGGACTGTTGATACACTTCCAGCAGCGCCAACAGATCTTTGGTGTAGTTGCGAGCGTAGGTTAGGTTGCCGTGAATAAAGGTGGTGGGGTTATTGATTTCATGGGCAACGCCTGCCACTAATTGCCCCAGGCTGGACATTTTTTCCGTTTGAATCAGATGGGTTTGGGTGGTTTGTAGCTCTTCCAACGTGGTCTCCAGTTCCTGGGCTTTTTGCTCTGCTTCCTGGGCGGCTTCGCGAGCGCGAGAGTATAGTGCCGATTGTTGGATCGCGATCGCCAACTGTTCCGTTACCGCCCGCAGCAAATCAATATCGCTATCAGTCCAGGTGCGCATTTTTAAACAGTCGCCACACTGGATTACCCCCAACTGTCCCCCTTGCCCCACCAGCGGCATGGCGAGCACCGACGTATACCCCTGCTGTTCAAAGAGCGATCGCAGTGGCTCTTCCAAAGTAGTCACGTCACTGGCCCGCAGTAAATTATGGACATTATCAGCGGTCAACTCCTCTACAAATGCCCCAATAGCGTTGGAATTCATAGGGCGCGGCAACGGCATCAACGTTTCGCCGTAGGCTTCGCTAACCAGCTCTAGCATCATGCCGCGAGTGCTGCCGTCAGTGTAGTTAATCTCGTCCCTATCACCGGAGCGATACCAGGCAAATAAGCACCGGTCCACTTTCAAAAGACTGCGATTGCCTTCCACCGCCGCATTTAAAACAGTGTTTAAATCCAAGGAATTACGAATCTGGCTTGCCAATTGCAATAGCAACGCTTCACGGCGGCTAACCAGTTCCTGGCGGGCCCAGGAGCGGTCAATGCCTAGGGCGATCGCATTGGCCACCCATCCCAACACATCGTAAGCGTCGTCACTGAGCTCTTCGCAGCTATGGAGGGCGATAAT
>CALCTI010000359.1 GCA_937894105.1 uncultured cyanobacterium | reverse complement strand
CATTGGTCAAACATTTCTTGGGCAATTCTCTGGATGATATTGCCGTAGGATTGCAGGGCCTTGCCGTGAAATGGAGGGAGCAACAATTTGCGACGGTGGCGGTGGCGATCGCCGCTCAGCATCAGCAACGACTGGTTCCCCAAAAGGGGCTGCAAGGCACTGTTAAGGAGCCCCGGCACAGATAGTTCCCGCCCGTCCCGCGCAAATAGCTCGCTAATGTGGTCGGGATGCCCCAGCACCACCGACGCAGAATTCATCCGAAAAATATCTCCCAGGCGATCGCGTCGTTTTTCTAACAGGGTCAGCGGATCAAAAATCGCCCGAAGAATTCGAACCCACTTCAACGAAGTCTCGTCCATTGGAGGCAGCGGACTGGGCGTAAAACCGGTGGTGGTCATAGGAGATCCCTACACAAAATACGACGAGTTCTGATCCATAATTTTAGAGAGCTCGTTTTCGAGAGTTCGTTTAGAAAACGATTTGCCCCACCCACTGGGAAAAGAGGGAAACAAGACGTTGCTATAACGAAACCGGAACCCCTTTCGCAGTGAGTTGATCGATAATTCAAAGATATCCCATCAGTTTTTTTTCGTATACAAAACGTAAACTGTCAGCGCTAACGATTAACGCGACCGATCAACGCTACCCCTAACGCCGTAACTGGGAGACCTATGACCACAGCCGCCCCCGCCAAAACCGAATACGAAGTCATTATTGGCTTAGAAACCCACTGTCAACTGGGAACGGAGACGAAAATCTTCTCCGACAGCGCCACGTAATTTGGTTCCGAGCCCAACACTCACATTGACCCGGTGTGTTTGTGATTGCCGGGAACCTTGCCGGTGCTCAATCAAACGGTGTTGGAGTATGCGGTAAAAGCGGGTTTGGCTCTGAATTGCGCGATCGCCCCCTACAGCAAATTTGATCGCAAGCAATATTTCTACCCGGACCTGCCGAAAAACTATCAAATCTCCCAGTTTGACCTACCCATCGCCGAGCACGGTCATATTGAAATCGAACTGGTGGACAAAAAAGGCAACGCCACTCGCAAAACCATCGGCGTTACCCGTCTGCACATGGAGGAAGATGCGGGAAAACTAGTGCACGCGGGCACCGATATGTCCGGCTCCGCCTATTCCCTGGTGGACTACAACCGTGCCGGGGTACCCCTAGCGGAAATTGTGTCTGAGCCAGATTTACGCTCCGGTGCCGAAGCCGCTGAATATGCTCGGGAAATTCGTCGCATTGTGCGCTACTTAGGCATTTGCGACGGCAATATGCAAGAGGGCTCCCTGCGTTGCGATGTGAATATTTCAGTGCGCCCGGTGGGTCAAAAAGAATTTGGCACCAAGGTGGAGATCAAAAATATGAACTCCTTTAATGCCATTCAACGGGCGATCGACTACGAAATTGACCGGCAAATCGACGCCCTGGAAACCGGCAACGACACCATTGTCCAAGAAACCCGTCTGTGGGACGAAGGGGGACAGCGCACCATTTCCATGCGATCCAAAGAAGGCTCCAGCGACTATCGTTACTTCCCCGAGCCGGACCTAACCCCCATTGAAGTGTCCGCCGAGCAGCGGGAAGCCTGGGCAGCGGAGTTGCCGGAATTGCCCGCCGTTAAGCGCAGCCGTTATCAAACCGAACTAGGACTCTCCGCCTACGACGCCAACGTGCTGGTGGACGATCGCACCACCGCCGAATTTTTCGAAGCCGTAGTCGCGGCCGGAGCCGACTCCAAGCTTGCTGCCAACTGGGTGCAGGGAGACATTGCAGGCTATCTCAAAAACGAAAAGAAAACCCTTGAGGACGTGGCCCTGGACGCCAACGGTCTAGCGGAACTGATTGGCTTAATTACCGATGGCACCATCAGCGGCAAAATCGCCAAGGAAATCCTTCCCGACCTGTTGGAACAGGGCGGATCGCCTAAAGCCTTGGTGGAAGAGCGGGGACTAGTGCAAATTTCCGACGCTAGCGAACTGGAAGCCATTATCCAAAAGGCGATCGACGACAACCCCAACCAGCTAGAACAATTCCGCGCCGGCAAAACTAAGCTGCGAGGCTTCTTTGTGGGACAGGTAATGAAAGCCACCCAGGGCAAAGCGGACCCCAAACTGACCAACCAAATTTTGGGCAAATTATTGCAAGGCTAGGGGCAGCAATTGAGGACTTTGGGCGGAAAACTGGGTCATCCCCCAAACTCATCTCCGCCCTATCCCCTAACTTTGATCAGCCTCAAGCAACAAAAAACACCCAAACCCCGGAAAAGCCCACAAATCCAAAAATGATAGTAGCTTCTCAACAGGGCACCATTGTTGAAAGGCAACTATCATTTTTTGCGCAAAACCTATAGGGAAAACCTGTTTTTACGTAGGGTTTTCACTAAAGAAGAGAGGAGTTCTTTCAAACTCAGCATTCCGCTCTGCGATTCGCGAGGCAAAAAACCACGGTATTTTTACATACCTTGACGTAACAAATAATACTCAAGCAGTCAGTGGCGGCAAATATTTTTCAAGAAAAGGGGGTGACACCCCTAGGGGGTCTGATGCTATACTCCGTTCAGTAGATGCACCCTGATGATTGGGAGAGCCCAGTGCGGCTCTCCTTTTTTTTGTCTAATTTTTTGTCTGAAATTCGCCTAAAAGTAGATAAAGAATCAGAAGGCTAAAAATCAGAGGCTTATCGCTCCGCGTAGGAAATCGGGGGCTGTTATAATCGCTGCAAATTTTTGGGTAGGGGAGCGATTATGGCGCGGTGGACAGAGATTTCGGGAGGGGTGACAGCTCCTAAGGGGTTTAGGGCGGCGGGCATTGCAGCGGGGTTGAAGCCGTCGGGGTCTCCTGATTTGGCGCTGATTTATTCTGAGGTGGAGGCGATCGCCGCTGGGATTTTCACCCAAAGCCAGGTGCGAGCGGCCTGCATCGACTACTGCATGCAAAGCCTGGCGGAAAAGCCTGGCTGTCAGGCAATTTTGGTGAACTCTGGTCAAGCGAATGCAGCCACGGGACAGCAAGGGTGGGACGATGCCCAAGCCTCCGCTCAATGGGTGGCATCGGCGCTGGAAATCGAGCCCGGCAGCGTTCTCTTGGCATCTACCGGGGTTATTGGTCAGCGTATTGCCGTGGGTCCCATGGAGGCGGGAGTTCCTAAGCTGGTGGCAGCCCTGTCGGAAACGGGCGGTGACGATGCGGCTAAAGCGATTTTGACCACTGATCTAATCACCAAGTCCATTGCTTTAGAAACGGAAATTAATGGGCGTCCGGTACGCGTTGGCGGTATGTCCAAGGGATCGGGCATGATTCACCCGAATATGGCGACGATGCTGGCGTTTGTCACCTGCGATGCGGCGGTTTCTCCCCAAATTTGGCAGAAAATGACGGCACGGGCGGGCGATCGCAGCTTTAACCAAATCACCGTGGACGGCGATACCAGCACCAATGATTCCCTATTTGCCCTAACCAACGGTCAGTCGCGCACCCCAGCTATTACCCAGTGGGGACCGGAGGCGGAAATTTTGGAGGGGATGCTCACGGCAGTGTGTATCCATTTGGCGAAGGCGATCGCCCGTGATGGTGAAGGAGCCACCTGTTTAATCGAAGTGCAGGTGACCGGAGCCCCTAGCGAAGGGGGTGCCCAGGCGATCGCCAAAACCATCGCCGGGTCATCGTTGGTAAAATCCGCCGTCTTTGGTCGCGATCCCAACTGGGGGCGCATTGCCGGAGCCGCCGGTCGCGCAGGGGTCACCTTTGATCAAAACGACCTGTGCGTCACATTGGGGGACATTGCCCTGATGAAAAACGGTCAGCCGTTGTCCTTCGACCGGAACGTCGCCAACGCCTACCTGTGCCAAGCGGCGGCGGGAGAATATTTGAAAACCGATACGGTGCTGATTCAGGTTAGGGTCGGAGACGGTCCTGGACGGGGCACCGCTTGGGGCTGCGATTTGAGTTATGACTACGTCAAGATCAATGCGGAGTACACCACTTAGCTGGGGCGGATGAACGCGAGCGGGGGCTCCATTTGCCCCAGTGCTGGCGTTCCATCGAGGGTCTGAAGTTTATGGTCGGTTCAGTATAGTTTTTCTCCACTCAAACAGGCCCCCTGGCAAAGCTATTCGAGTTGCTCTGTTTCAATAAAAAAGTTCGGCATTGCAGGTTTAGGGGAGGAAACAGCATTACACCGGTAGGTGTGTTGCCCTAGCAACGACCGCTGAGGTTAATCTTCTACGGTGCGTTGTGAAAAGCAACCCTACCTCCTCAAATTCAGCAACGCCAAAAGTTCAATAAAGAGTGATGCAACGTAATGTAGGCCGATCCTTAATCTATAGAAGATTCAAGCTTTTCGACATTGAGTGACCATCACATTGCATCACTACCCAATAAAGAAGGCTTCAATGGGCGCTGAACCTTGCCGAAGTCCCCAGCGATCGCCACTGTCTCGTTAATGACAAATTGACCACAAGCATCTGCAGTTTGGTTGATGACACGCCCTAGGACCGCTCAGGCTCTACAGATAAAGTCAGCCGCAAAAAAAATTGTAGTTAAATCAACTTAAGTTAACCCAGTTCAAAAGTCATTTCGCAGGCTGTTTTAGGGTCACCGTTGTTAACAGCTTGGGACTTTCCTTAGGGTAAAAATTGTTGCTGGGCAAGCTATGGAAAATCTATCCATAAGCAGATGCGCAGGTTCGATAAGTCAGGGCAAAAGCTGGGAAAATAGGCAAAAAAAAGGCGAGCCACTCAGCCCGCCTCTAGCACTCACTCCACCTACAATATAAGCCAAAGTTGGTGAAAATGCAGCTTTCTTGGATAGAAATTTAAACTTTTTATGAGTTTGCCAGGATCCAATTTTGAACACTGTACGAAGCGCGGTTTAAGAATCTTTCTATCCCCAACCCATCCCCTAAAATCTCCTTCACGAGAGGCCTAAGGACTGTTGTCAATTAGGGCTGTTGTCAATAAAAGTCATCGCTTAAACATCATAAGAATTTTAGCGCTGGGGCTTCACCTAACTTAGGGCAACTTTCTCGGCCCAGTTTTAGCAAGGCAACTTTCGCCGTGCAATTTTCTTCGTCGCATCAGGGCTTTTTGACGCAGGGGTGAAACGATAACGCTCTTTAGGTGTTTTTTTCAACGTTAGCGATCGCCTGCCACCACAGCTTAAGGGGGAAATAAACCGCCGGTCCCCACAGGCTACTCAAAATTGCAGAACATAGGGCAAGGCGCTGGTGATGGGGCCAAATAACACTGCCCAAGGTTTCATCTTGAATAAGGTACAGTCCCGCCGTGATGGTTTCTGTCAAAATCGCCGCCGCAAAGATCAGCAAAAATAGAGCTACAAGGTCATCCTCAATAAAACGACGGCGCTGAAATTGACCAATCAAATATCCGGCGATTCCTAAACCAAAGGCATGGCTAGGGGCAATCATCGCCAACGCCTCTCCCGTATTTCCTGCCGGCACCGCCGATGCCGTCACAAGCGCATCTTGGGCCAGCCCCATAAAACACCCCGCCAAGGCACCCAGCCAAGGCACCCGGCAAATACTCCAGGCTGCCACCCAAATTAGCGCCCAGTTAGGACCAATTCCCAATAGGCTCATTCCTGGCAAACGCACGGGCAACAACATTAAACACAATGCTGCCGAGGTTCCCGTAATCACGGCGTTGAGTAGCACGCGCAGCCAAATCGGCCATTGATAAATCGCCGCCTCCCACCGCCGTTGTAGCTCTACAATCGTGTTCATCCGTCAACAATTTTCGCTAACAATTCCTGTTGAAACGACCCAACCGTTATGTCCCAGTTGCGCCTACTCCTCAACGTTGCTCCTTTCTCCTGCGCCGATTTCGCCTTCCCCATTGTCGTTATCTAACGCCGGTTCACCCTTGCCGGTTAGGGGCAAACTACCCATCGTCTCTGGGGTGTAAGGATAAATAATGGTCCACTCAAGGGTGCTCAAAGGGGCGGTAATACGCACTTTAGCTTCTGGGGCGGGTCCGCTTTTGGTGTCTACCGATTCCACGACCCCCACCGGCAAACCCGCCGGGAAAAGCTGACTGTAGTTAGACGTAAATACGGTGTCTCCCACCCGCACGTCTGGCAGCTTTTCAAAAAATTCCATTACGGCAACGTTGCCATTTTGACCGCGTAAATATCCCATAAACCGCGATCGCCCCACGGTCACCCCCACCCGACTACTAATATTGCTCAATAGCAACACGCGACTGGTGTTGGCCGTGCCTGCCTCCACCCGTCCCCCCACACCACCGGGGGCCATGACGATCGCCCCTTCTACCACCCCATCGTTGGAGCCGCGCCCCAGCACTACTTGCTGCCACCAGCCATTGGCGCTGCGTCCAATGGTGGGTGCGGCAATGCCTTTATTATCCAGCTTGCTTTGGTAGTCGATTAGCGATCGCAAGCTGCGATTTTGATTTTCCAAATCCGCCAGCCGCTGCTGCAGTTCCAAAACCCGCGCGTCCCGTTCCCAGGATTGGTTCGGCACATCCCCCTGGAGAGGTCGAGCCACCAAGCCATAAACTTCCGTT
>CALCTI010000358.1 GCA_937894105.1 uncultured cyanobacterium | reverse complement strand
CAAGCCTGCAGCAGCCGCGGTCCAATCTACATACACTCTCCTAAAGCCGTAGCCGTAAACGCCCAAATTCTCCCGAGCAGATTTCTCGGAGACCATTAGCGTTTGTAAACTATACCCGGATTTTCATTATCAAAATTCATATCCTTCTAAAGTATTTGAAAAGTATTGGCTATACCTTTCCTGATATATTTCTGGGGAGCGAATTGGGTCAAGACAGCAAACCACAAGGCTTAGCAGGGGTTTGACATTTTTCGCTGAGCTGCAGAAGTTGGCGCTGTCTTTTCGGCAGAAGCGTACTACGCGCTTTCGGGTTTAACCGTTAGCCAAATCTTTCAGGCGCATTTTTATGTGAAGAACCGGACTTTAACCATGTTCCGCGAGCCCTCACTAGCTCTTTATTTTTTGAAACAAGCTTGAGACAGCTTGTTTTGAGAGGTTGCCATAAGAGTTTCACAACACCCGTTCGACAAACAGTTCTTAGGAAGGGAAGCTATGGCTTACGCACAAACGCAGGCGTAGTCTGGCTTTGACGTATGCGGTATGGATTATAAATTTTCGTTTTACAGTCAGGATGACTCGCCGATGGAGTTTGTAATTCATGCTGCATTCCGTATGACCCCTCAGCCCGGCGTTCCTCCCGAGGAAGCTGGTGCGGCGGTTGCGGCTGAATCCTCCACCGGTACCTGGACCACCGTATGGACGGACCTATTAACCGACTTGGATCGTTATAAGGGTCGTTGCTACGACCTTGAGGCCGTTCCTAACGAGGATAACCAGTACATTGCTTACATCGCCTACCCTCTCGACCTGTTCGAGGAAGGCTCTGTAACTAACATGCTGACCTCCATCGTGGGTAACGTGTTTGGCTTTAAAGCCTTGCGTGCTCTACGTTTGGAAGATTTGCGTATTCCCGTTGCTTACCTGAAGACTTTTCAAGGTCCTCCTCACGGTATCCAGGTTGAGCGCGACAAGATTAACAAGTATGGTCGCCCCCTATTGGGTTGCACCATTAAGCCCAAGTTGGGTCTGTCCGCGAAGAACTACGGTCGCGCGGTGTATGAGTGCTTGCGCGGTGGTTTAGACTTTACCAAGGATGACGAGAACATCAACTCCCAGAGCTTCCAGCGCTGGCGCGATCGCTTCTTGTTTGTGGCTGATGCAATCCACAAGTCCCAGGCTGAGACCGGTGAAATCAAGGGTCACTACCTAAACGTCACCGCCCACACCTGCGAAGAAATGCTGAAGCGGGCCGAGTACGCCAAAGAACTCGAAATGCCCATCGTCATGCACGACTTCTTGACTGCTGGCTTCACCGCCAACACCACTTTGTCTCACTGGTGTCGTGACAACGGTCTATTGCTCCACATCCACCGGGCAATGCACGCGGTGATCGACCGTCAGAAGAATCACGGCATGCATTTCCGCGTATTGGCTAAGTGCTTGCGCATGTCCGGTGGCGACCACATCCACACCGGTACCGTCGTTGGTAAGCTTGAGGGTGAGCGCGGTATCACTATGGGCTTCGTTGACCTGCTCCGCGAAAACTACATTGAGCGCGATCCCTCTCGTGGTATTTACTTCACCCAAGACTGGGCGTCCATGCCTGGGGTGATGGCGGTGGCTTCCGGTGGTATCCACGTGTGGCACATGCCTGCATTGGTGGAAATCTTCGGCGACGATTCCGTGCTGCAGTTTGGTGGTGGTACCTTGGGTCACCCCTGGGGTAACGCTCCTGGTGCAACGGCTAACCGCGTGGCTTTGGAAGCGTGTGTCCAAGCTCGTAACGAAGGTCGCGACTTGAACCGTGAAGGCGGCGACATTATCCGTGAAGCTTGCCGCTGGAGCCCTGAGTTGGCGACTGCTTGCGAACTGTGGAAAGAAATCAAGTTCGACTTTGAGGCAATGGATACGGTGTAAATGGCAGTTTTTCTGCTCTCATTGGATGCGATCACTATCAAACACGACCGCATTCAACGGGTAACATTTCGGTTTTTGACACGGTTTTTCGTCACAAATCTCCCCGCATTATTTCTTTAGAGATTTTCCTTGAAGCTTTTTTGGAAATTGCGATCGCCAGAGGCGACATTGCTGGCGAGGCCGTTTCGATGGATATCAAACTGATGGATATCAAACGACTCGCGAAAGATACGGCAAAAACGCTGCAAAGCTATTTGACTTATCGAGCAATGACGACGGTGGTAGAGCAACTCCGCCAAACCAACCCCGGCAAAGCAATCTGGCTACAGGGCTTCTCCCCAACGGGCAAGATCCAGAACGGAGAAATCTATCTAGAGGAACTAATGGGTGCGGATCCGGATATGGCCATGCGAGTTATGACGGTCCGCGAGCATTTGGCTCAGGAAATCGTGGAATTTTTACCCGAAATGGTAACCACCGGCATTCAACAAGCCAATATCAATCATCGCCGCAACCATCTAGAGCGCATCACACAAAACGTTCTAGAAACGGAACCAACGTTTACCGATGCCGTTGACGACGTAAATGAAAGTTCGGCGGATACAGATATCTAAATTCAGATATCCAACTTCAAACATTTAAAGGTTTAAGCCTTGGCATCAGGCGCAGCCCATGCAAACGCACAGGAGACAAATTTCCCATGAAAACTCTGCCTAAGGAGCGCCGCTTTGAGACATTTTCTTACTTGCCTCCCCTAAGCGACGCCCAGATTTCCCGCCAAGTCCAGTACATGATCGACCAGGGCTATATCCCTGCCGTTGAATTCAACGAAACTTCCGACCCCGAGGTTTATTACTGGACCATGTGGAAGCTGCCCCTGTTTAACGCCAAGAGCGTTCAGGAAGTCTTGAGCGAAGTTCAGGCTTGCCGCTCTGAGTACTCCAACTGCTACGTGCGGGTGGTGGGTTTTGACAATATTAAGCAGTGCCAAGCTGTGGGCTTTATCGTTCACAAGCCTTCCGCTAGCCGTTACTAAACTGGTTTTTTCAAGGTAGGTAAAAAGGGCGCAATAACAGTCGCTTTTATTTGAGCCTTAAAAAAACACCGCAAAAAGCGCAGATTCTCTGATAGGGTTTTCCCTTTGATGAGGATCTGCGCTTTGTTATTTGCTGTATGGTCAATTAATTAAGGAGACAGTTCGCGATCGCTGAGCATGTCGTTCATAAAGGGTTAGCGAAGCCAATAATGCAGCTCTAGCTTTGGCAAAATGTCTCAACGCGTCTTGTTTTTTATTGAACTGACTATAGTCAGTCTCTCAAGCAAAACACTCGATCAAAATAAAAACACCGGCTAATTATGCCCCTGACTCTCCATTGGTAAGCGGGCTCAGAGAACCCTGAAGAGGCAAAACTGAGAACAGGTTAAGATCGTTGAAGTATAAGAAACTTAAATAGATAAATTAACTGTAGATTTTCCTAGCCTTCAAGGCATACTAATGTGTAGGTGAATGTTTAGCCCAGCATATCCAGCCCGACACTGAGGCACCTGTCCATGATTGAAATGAAAGTTGCCGGTATTGCACTGGATGCAGTAAATCGCACTCCTATTGTTTTATTGAAGGACACGACTGAGCGGCGGGCGCTCCCTATTTATATTGGGCAAGACCAGGCGCGGGCAATTTTGAATGCGTTGGATAATCAGGTGGTGCCGCGGCCACTGACCCATGATTTAATGACAAATTTGCTGGATACCTGGGAGATGAATTTGGAGCGGGTGATTATTCATTCCCTTCAAGACAGTACGTGTTTTGCAATTTTAAGTTTGTCTATTGGTGAAATAAAGAAGGAGTTGGATGCTCGCCCTAGTGATGCGATCGCCCTGGCTCTGCGCACCAATAGCCCCATTTGGGTGATGGAAGAGGTGATCGCCGACGCTTCAATTCCCGTAGATTATGAAGCAGACGAGGCAGAACGCCGTGAATTCCGTGAGTTTTTGGCGAAACTGCGCCCAGAAGATTTTGGTGACGAGAAACATCCCCATCGACAAACTCAGTCCTTTGAGGATGGGGCAGGGGAATCGACCAAGGAAAGCGGTTAATTGCAGCTAGTAAAACAGAATTTGGTGTCGGAAAACGGCCCAGGCAGCAGGGTGGAGACGAGCCAGGAAAGGGTGGGGAAGAAAAAGGTGAGAAAAGAAAGCCCCACAGCTTTAGCGAATAGCTAGGGCGTGTCATTAATTAAATTCCAAGAATCTCAAGCAGTGGAAAGTACACGTCCTTTTAAATAAAAAATATTAGGATCAGAAACCCTCACAACTATTGAATTTGACACTTAACTGGCGACAGCCATTAAATTGTCATCCAAGTATTCATACGCTGCCCTAAAGATGGGGAGATTTGGGGCACAAGCGATCGCCAGTCTAGGTTAGAGCGATCGCCTCGAAGGCTAAACTCACCACGCTGAATTAATTCCACAGGGTGATGCCCGGTGAGAAGCTCAATGCAGGTTCGCCCAAGAGCACACCAGTCCCGCTGATAGGCTAGGCGATTGCGCACAATTTCCATGGGGCAATAGCCGGGGCTCCCCTGGGGAAGGAATGGAAAACTTCCCACAAACCCTGCCGCGCCAAAATCAACCATATGCAACCGATCCTGGTGAAGGATTAGATTATCGGGCTTGATATCTCCGTGAATAATCTGGTTGCGGTGGAGAAAATACACCAGTTGAATTAACTGGGGTAACCAAACGCGTAGGCGCGCCCAGGGAATCGGACCGTTTTGATTGAGATCTGTCGCCAGCGATCGCCCTGGAAAATAATCCATCACAATCCCCGCAGGACAGTCAATTCCCGAGTTCCAGTCAAATTCCAGCCAGTCTTCTTTCTCTGACCGAGGCACCAAAGAACATGGGGTGATCGCCTGACTGGCTGAATACTTAAAAGCGACCTGTTGGCTTGGCTGGGATAAATCACGCAAAAGCCTTGCTTCCTGTCGAAATTGCTTTAGCCATTTTGTTTCGGACCGGTGCAGCACTTTTAACAATCGCTGGGGACCATTGGGATTGGCTTTATCGACAACAAAAGTCAAGCTGGTGTTGGTATTACCACGATTTCGCAGCCGCTCCCCCAGCAGAAAACGATCTGAAAGCAATAAATGAGCATCACACGCTTCGCAGCGATCGCGCCCAAATTCATTATGGGGAAATGGGCAATTGGAATTGAGACAGTGAGACTGTCGAGGAAGAGAGGTAGACACGGTGGCGATTGAGAGTAGGGAGTGCATACAAAAGGCGAAACAAAAAACAACGCCGATCAGAAATCAAACGGAAATAAGCAAAATTCATACCGTACGTTTTATTTAACCACTACCTTTAGATGGATTTTTAAGCATTACCACTAAGCACCATCCAAGATATAGCTTTTCTCAAAACAAGAAAACTAACTTAAATCAGTAACTTATTAGGAATAAAAACCAGGTTAGATGACAATGCGCCCACAGTCCAGATAGGATGGGGCTGTTGAATAAGTCATTTATCTGTTTGCTGGGCTAACTTTGTCCTTATTTAGAGGCTTCTTTGGCAATCTTCGCAGGTGAATAGAGAAAGGTGGATAGAAGTAAGAGGCGCTCTCTAGGGGGTGTTGTTGCTCTGTTTCCGGAAACGCTGTTTTTGGAAATGTTATTTTTGAAAACGTTATTGATGGGGCGATAATCAATGGCGAAATCTGGTGGTTCGGATGGGGAGTTAGTACCTGAGTGGAGCACTGTTGACCAGGCGTGGGATGTGGAGCGGCTGCGAAATGAGTTGGCGGCTGTTAAAGGGCAGCAAGGGTCGGGGCGTGGATCGAGTCCCCTATCGCCAACGGAGATTACTTTTTTGAGGGGAATTTTGTTCGGGGCAAATACCCGGGAAATTGCCCGCGCTATGGGACGCCAGGAAAATGGCATTAAAACTGACCTTTCTAAGACGGTTTATCAATATTTAAAGGGGCTGTTGGGTTACGGCGAGGGGGTGCGCTATCCCAAGGAGCAGGTGCTGCGACTGTTACGTGATCGCGGTTACGCCCAACAACCTCACCAGAGATCGGCACCATCACTGCCTCAGGCTCTGGAGTCTTTGAAGCAGGTGTTGCCCCCAGCTCCGGCGAACTTTGTGGGGCGCCAAGAGGAGCTAGATTTTTTGACGAGCTGGCTGCGGAGCGATCGCCAAGGGTCAACGGTGTCAGTGGAAGGTCCTGGCGGAATCGGTAAAACAGCCCTAGTGCAGCGATCGCTGGTGGATTTTTTTGAATCAGCGGGAGAAAACAGGGGCACAAGCGCAGGAGCCTTTGAAACGGTGCGCTTAGTTTTTGTGCCCGTGGGACAGCAGCGTTTAACCTCAACGGAAGTAAGGGATCAGATAGGAGGAGTTTTAAGAATTCGACAGGTATAAGAAGATCAGAAGAGAGTAGGTGAGGAGTG
>CALCTI010000357.1 GCA_937894105.1 uncultured cyanobacterium | reverse complement strand
AACAAGGCTAGGGGCTGAACCCCTTACGGCTCTTGACTTAGGGATTCAATTGATGGCAGCCCCTAGCCCCCCTGAAATCAAGTTTCTTTCTGTTAAGCCAGCTACTAAGCCAGCTACATTGAACGGATTAAACCGTAAAAAGTCGCCCCTAAACATCCCTAGGGTTCAGAACTTTCGGCCGGTGATGGACTGGGAGGAGTTCGGGTGTCGCCGCCAGGAGCACCGCCGGGAGCGGCTTCAGGAATCGCTAAGCCACTATCGTCATCGGGGGCAGCCGTGGCTAACTGCTGAATAGAATCCTTGTACTGGTCGGGAGCCAAGCTGGTGGCTGTGGCAAATAACTGCTGGGCCTGGTCTTCTTTGCCGTCCGCCTTCAGCACGATCGCCTTAGCCAAAATGGGTCGGAAATTTTGCGGATCCAATTCCACCGCCTTATCGTAAGTGGCGATCGCATCGTCAAAGCGGCGCAGCTGGGCATAAATCTGTCCCAACAGCATCCGAAGGGACAACATTTCCACCGAGCCTGGCTGCTCCTCGTTGCGCTTATTGGCCGTATCAATGGCCTCTTGAATTAAGCCGACAGCTGCCTGGGGACGCTCCTGACTCACCAGCACCACCGACAGCCCCTGAAGGGCCTCAAGCTGTAGGGGCGACTCGTCCAAAATTTTGCGATAAATCGTCGCTGCCCCTTCGCGATCGCCCTGTTGCTGCTTCGCCTGGGCTAGCAAAATACCATACTGGGTTTCTTCAGGATTTAGCTCCGATAGCTTTTCCAACGGTGCGATCGCCCCCGTCACATCCACCCGGCGTAGCCGCGCTACTAATAGCCCTCGCAAAGCCGTCTCATTATCCGGCTCCCGCTGGAGCACAAATTCAAACGCCTCCACCTCAGACTGGAGTCGCGATCGTTCATTCCCCGCCTCAGCACCCGCTCCCGTGGTAGAGTGCTGCCCCCCATAGCCGCCGCCGGGTCCCATAAAACTGCCAATCAGCGGCAGTGCCGACAGTCCCAAAAATGCCAGCAGCGCCAGAATTAAAATTCCGCTCATCCACCATCGCCTTGACGACCGTTTTGATGAATCCTTAGCCACAGCCCACTCCTCTCCCTAAGGGCAGAAACACGATTGCAATCGTTAAGCAATCATATGATCGATTTTGCCTAAGGTACCCGAAAGTACTCTTTTATTTGACCCTAGCTCCCAATAACCCCTTATCCACTAGGGATGACATGGGGGCGATCGCCTCGTCCAATGCACCTTAACGCCCCAGACAGAGCAAGAAAGCCGAAGAAAAAATCAAGAATCATACGGACATCTGGTGCCCACTAACGCATTCAGTAAGATAGACCAGTCAAAATAGTGCCCAAGGTTACCTAAGGACCGCTGAAGAGGCCCCCTAAATGGTGTGAAATGCGTAAAGGAAATCTGTATTTGCAATGGAATGACAGTGCTTATGGCTAATGGCGCTTGGTTACAGGTCGCTTTAAGCCTGTTCAGCCCATACCTTGCAGTACAGATGAGGGTGCCAGTTTCCCTGCGCCTTTTACCCCTTTCCCGTTTTAAACTTGTGTCTTCGAGGACCCAGTTAAAGCTGAACTTATGACCTATTTTGAGTCTTATGCCTGGGATATTTCATCCCGTTTCAGTGTCTTCTAAAATTGCCGACGTTGCCGATTTGCTGCGCCAAAATAGAGGCAATCGGCCCGCGACAGAATAAAAAGAAGCCTGTCAGTGTCCGTCTCCATACCACCGTAAGGAGGTTTTATGTGCCCGTCCGATCCATCCTCAAATGCGCCGCCGATCGCTCCAAAACGACCTGCAACCCCGGTCTCTAAAACGTCCCCAGAGCCCGCACCATCACCTAAGTCGTCTCCTGCCGCGGAGCCCAGCCAAGACGCTGATCCTACCAACACCGGTTTGGCGTTTCCCCTGGCAGAAGGGGAAGACCCTAACCAGCCCAGCCCGATTCCGCCCCCCAGTGAAGCATTGCAATATCGGGCGATCGGTCTGGTTCGCGGGCGCTATGTGCCTGACGTGGACCAATTCACCAAGGGAAACATGGTGACCAGCGACGGCACCACGGTGAATACGGTTCTGCTTGGGCGGGTGATGAGCCTGCTGAAAAAGCACGTTGATTTAAATGTTGATCACCTTTGGGTGGTGTACCCACGTACCCGCGCCGAAAATCTCCATATGCAAATCGTAGGCATTTGGGAGCCGGAAACCTTGAGCAAAAGCGACGAAGAGGATGCCCCTGAGGGCAATACCTCGGAAGATGCGACTGGTGAGGGCACTGGCGAAGAGGCTGAAGCTAGTACGGATAAGGACAATGGGGACAATGGCGACCCTGAGGCAGCCAGTGCTGACGACTCTAATGACCCCACGGAGCCCAAGGTAATCCGCCTTGCTAAGCCTGCACGCCCGGCGTCGCCGAGTCAGACCGAGTCGTCGCCGGCTCCGAAGGCGGGACGATCGCGCCCCAAGCCGATTCCCTATCACGTACCAGAGGATGGATTTTCCATTCGGGGTGAGGTGGTTCTCCAGTCTAAGGATGAGAACTATGTGATGGTACAAATTAAGCAGCAGCCGCGCCCACCGAAGCATAAAGGTAAAGCGTTTAAGCTGCGTTTGGAAGGCTCTTTGGGCGATCGCGCCGTGGGTCATTTCTGGGATATTCAGGTGGTGCGCAAGGAAGATCAGCTGACGATTTTGTCCGGCACTTCCATGGGAGCATTACCGCCGCAAAAGCGTAAAAAGTTTACCCCTGACAAAGGGCGCCGCCCCGGTGGTTATCCGTCCGGTCGCAGCGATCGCCCTGGTGCTCCCCGGTCTGAGAATTCTCGCAGTACACCTCGTCCCGCGAAGCCTCGTCCCAAGGTTCAAGAGTAGTTCTGAATTTTAGAACCAAATTTTAGGACCGAATTTTAGGACCCATAAGACCGATTTTTACTGACAGGGCACAGACCCAGGCACCGTCTTCGGAGGGTGCCTTTTTAGTGGTGGATATTTGCATCCCCAATCCGGTATGGCTACCCCACGCAGTAGGTCGGTTGACGATCGCTGAGCCTGTCGTTCGTGAAGCGTTGGCGCAGTCAAGCATGCCTGTTTCGCCAGAAGCGAGGGTTTTTAGGGATTTAAAGCGGATTGGGTGGCAGGGATTGCTGACTGTTTTGTTAATTGACAATTCACTGTAATGGTGGGTATCTCTGACCTTGCCCGTTTTGTGGCAAATCCTACCGGGGCATCAGTTTTACTCTGGGGCGGTGTCGATGGCTAAATGTACGGCGCAGGCTTTTAGTTCTGGCTGTTTTGAGGAGGGGCACACTTCAGAATGGGTTAAGGCATTAACCTCCGCTTGATTAGCCCACAGGGCCCCCCAGTGCATGGGCGCAAACACCGTTCCCTGGGCGATCGCCTCGGTAACCTTAGCCCGGAAACGTCCCTGCCCTCGGCGAGACTTGACCGCCACCCAGTCTCCATCTCCTATTCCTAAGTTTTCCGCATCGCTGGGGTGAATCTCTAACCGTGCCTCCGGGTGCATTTTGCCGATGCGCGGTATGCGGCCGGTGCGGGTTTGGGTATGCCAGTGCCCATATAGCCGCCCGGTGGTGAAAATATAGGGAAAATCTTCGGTAGTGGGCTCCGCCAGTCCCGTTGACGCAGCGCTGCAAAATCGTGCCCGACCATCTGGAGTATTAAATTGACCGTCCGTGTACAGTCGTTTAGTTCCTGAAGACTCTAGGGGGTTTGGAAGGCGATCGCCCGCCCCATGGGCGTCAACCCCATTACTGTCCCCATTTCCATTAGCTCCATTCCCATTAGCGCCATTCCCATTAGCGCCATTCCCATTAGCGCCACTTCCATTAGCGCCATTGCTGTTCAGGCCGCTGCCATTCAGTCCATTACTGCCACCCTGCCCCTCAGGAGGAGTCGCTGGGAAAGGCCACTGGAGGGGCTGCTCCGCCAAACGTTTGTGGCTTAGACCGGTAGAGTCACAAGGGCGCCCCGCTGTAATCTGCACAAACTCTCGATGAACTGCCGCCGCATCCTGGAATGCAAACGCATCGCCAAAGCCCAGCCGTCGCCCCACTTCCGCAAAAATCGCCCAGTCCGGTCGTGCCTCTCCGGGAGCCTCGCGAAACACCGGCATATAGGTCACAAACCGCTCTGAGTTGGTCATGGTGCCCGACTTTTCTCCCCACTGGGCTGCCGGTAGCAGCAGGTGAGCATAAGCCGCCGTTTCCGTGGGGTAATAGGCGTCCTGATGCACCGTGAAAGGCGATCGCTGAAACGCTGCCTTTGCCCGGTCCAAACTGGGAAAACTCACCGCCGGGTTAGTGGCCGCAATCCACAAAATCCCCACCTGGTCCTGCTCTAGCGCCTCCACCATTTTCCACGCCGTCAGCCCTGCTTGGTCATCAATACTGCCCGCCGGTCGCCCCCAGAACTCCTCCACCGCCTTCCGATGGACCCCATTCGCCACATCTCGGTAGCCCGGCAGTAAATTTGCTAACCCCCCTGCTTCGCGCCCGCCCATAGCATTAGGCTGGCCGGTCAGGGAAAACGGTCCCGTCCCCGGCTGACCAATTTGCCCGGTCATCAGGTGCAAATTAATAATGCTGCGCGCCTTAACGGTGCCCTCCGACGACTGGTTCACCCCCATCGACCACAGGGATAACACCCGCTGGGAGTTGCCCCAATAGCGAGCCGCCTGCTCCAACTCTTCCTGGGAAATACCGCATCGGGTCGCCACTAGATCCGGCGGATATTCCTGCACCCGATCGCGAAACGCCTCAAACCCAACGGTGTGCTGGGCGATGTAATCTGGCGCGATCGCCCCCCACTTCAGCAGCAAATGCCCCATGCCATAGAGCAAGTCCACATCGCTCCCCGGACGAATCGCCAAATGCAAATCCGCCACTTTCGCCGTTGCCGTTT
Organism: uncultured cyanobacterium; assembly: GCA_937894105.1. Lineage (GTDB taxonomy): Bacteria > Cyanobacteriota > Cyanobacteriia > CACIAM-69d > CACIAM-69d > CALGDE01. Next base: position 4,173 of record CALCTI010000357.1, on the reverse strand, counting down.
TTCGCGGATCCACCACCACCAACTTCACGTCCGGGTTGGTTTTATGGACTTTACGAAACCGGTTAAAAATAATTGGATGGCAATCCGCCGTATTGGTGCCAATGGCAAATAAACAGTCCGTCAGCTCCAAATCGTCGTAACAGCTGGGCGGTCCATCCGAGCCAAAGCTTTGCTTATACGCCGCCACCGCTGACGACATGCACAGGCGGGAATTGGCGTCAAAATTATTGGTCCTCAAAAACCCCTTCATCAATTTCTGGGCAACGTAATAGTCCTCCGTCAAAAACTGACCGGACCCATACATGCAAATCCCCTTAGGTCCCAGGGTCTCCAGGGTGGATCGCATCCGCGACACAATGGCATCCAGCGCCTCGTCCCAGCTCACCTGCCGAAACTCATCGTCCAGGGAATCCCGCATCATCGGATGCAACAGCCGGTCCTTATCCAGAGACTCTAAAATCGTTGCCCCCTTAACGCACACCATTCCCTGGCTAGAGGGATGGTCGCGATCGCCTCGTACTTTCGGACCTTTATTGGAATCCTCCGGCGGCGGCAGCACCTCTAAACCGCACCCCACGCCACAGTAGGGACAGGCTGTTTTAACCGCAGTGTCCTTTGCCACCCCTTTTAAGGAACCAGTAGGCACATCGCTTTGGGTAGAAACAGCCTGGGCAGGAGTGGTCTTAGGAGGAGCCGCCTTTACGGGAGATGTCACCGACGACGATGAGGAGTCACTCATTACCAGAAACGGGTGAAGAAAAAGGAATAAAAAATAAGCTGATAAAAATTTTTAGTTGAGGCGATCGCCCCACGCCCAAAAAACTTTGCTAGGAAATAAAAATTTGCTGGGGAATAAAAACAAGTTAAACGCGATGTCAACAATAATATTCAAGGGCAAACAAAATGAAAGATTAACTACAGAACAATAGCCACAAAAATCACAATCAATACTAATCCAAGGGCTAGGTTGGTTTCGAGTTGATGACTTTTACGCCACTTTTGCCCTGTCTAGGGGCTGTCATCAATTAAATCTCAAGCTCAGTAGCCATAAAGGTTCCAGCTCCTAATATTTTTTTATTTAAAAGGGCGTGTACTTTCCACTGGGTAAGGCGTCTGGAGCTGAATTGATGGCACGCCCTAAACAACCAGAATCGAACCCGAAAAACGCCCCCAAACCAGCAACCTTAGACCTTGGGGTACGCTGAAGTGCCCATAGTAGAGCCCCCCGTTTATCCCGCTATTTATTCCGTATCGTCGTGGGCAAAACGGCGGAAGAGGAAGTCCAACGCATAGTTCCGGAGCTCGTAGTAGCGAGGATCTTCCATCATGCGATCGCGAGCTCGGGGGCGGTTAAAGGGAATTTCCATCACCTCACCAATTTGCGCCGCCGGACCATTGGTCATCATGACCAGACGATCCGCTAGATAAAGCGCCTCATCAATGTCGTGGGTAATCATGAGCACCGTCAGCTTATGCTCCCGCCAAATGTCCAGCAGCTCATCCTGTAGCTCCTCGCGGGTAATGGGGTCTAGCGCGCCAAAAGGCTCATCCAAAATCAGTACCTTAGGGCGAATCGCCAACGCCCTAGCGATCGACACCCGCTGCTTCATTCCCCCAGAAATTTGCGCCGGGCTTTTATCAGCCGCTTCCGTCAACCCAACCATTTCCAGGTGCTTCTGGGTGATGTCGTGCACTTCCGCCTTGCTTTTATCCTTGTAAACCGTCCTGACCGCCAGGGACACATTGTCGTAAACCGACTTCCACGGCAGCAGCGCATAGTTTTGGAACACCACCATGCGATCAGGACCCGGCTCAACAATCTTGGATTCTTCCAGGCGCACTTCCCCGTCCGTCGGCTCCAGGAATCCTGCCACCATGTTTAACAGGGTGGACTTACCACAGCCGGAGTGCCCGATAACGCACACAAATTGCCCTTTCTGGACGTTGAGATCAATGCCATCCAGCACGGGATAAACGCCGTTGGGAGTGGGATAGCTTTTGGAAACGCTGTCAATTTGAAGAACCACGGGTTCAGAAGGCCCTTGGGCTGACTCTTGTTGTGGGTTTGGCAAGGTTTGCATAACGGTACCGGATATTAGGAAACTGCGGAGGCGATAGAAGGGGGTTGTCCCTGGCGCTGGGAAGTCTGGCTTTTGGGCGATTTGGGAAGTGATTTGGGACTCGCCCAAAAGCCGGGTCTTATTAGGTCTTAGGCAAGCTAATGGAGCAGGCAAACACTTCATCCATACGGATTTCTTCTACCCGTATGCTGCGTTTAATGTCCAGACTATCTAGATAGCTAATGGGATCGTTGGGGTCAAAGACCTTGTCGTCGTAAAACTGAATCGGTAGACGATCGCGCTCTCCTGGGGGCAGTCCCAATCCCTTCGCCGCCTCTGAAAACGCTGTGGTGTCGTTAATCCGTTCCACAAATTCCACCCAATTGCGGGGAAAGGGCACCACTTCCCAGCGAGCCATTTCTGCCAAGGTCCACAGGGACTGGACAAAATCAGGGCAGTTAGCCTTGTTTACAAAGAACTGGTTGTAAGCCACCTCTTCTTTGGCGTCGTCTCCAAGACCGCGCTGGTAAGGATAGGCGAATCCTGGGGAGATTGTCTCTGGTGAAGCTCCCACATACTCTGTCCGAGCCAGCATCGCCACAATCTCTTCGCGGTTGCGGCGATCGTCGCAATATTCACAGGCTTCCAGCAAGGCAGAAATTAGCGCCACATGGGTCTTAGGATGCTGCTGCGCCCACTCTTCTTTGACCCCTAGCACCTTTTCAATATGCCCCGGGAATAACTCCAGGTCAGTTTTCAATACCACCCCTAACCCCTGAGCCACGGCGAGGGAGTTCCAAGGTTCACCCACACAATAGGCGTCAATATTGCTCGCCTTCAAGTTGGCCACCATTTGCGGCGGCGGCACGATCGCCACGCTGAGATCCCAATCCGGGTCAATTTCTCCCGACGCCAACCAGTACCGCAGCACCAAATTATGCATCGACGCCGGATGCACCATGGCGAATGTGTGCACCTTGTCCGGGTCGCGATCAATGTAGTTTTTAAAGGTTGTCAGGTCGGTGATTCCCTGGTCGTAAAGGCGCTTACTCCAGGTGATGGCGTTCCCGTTGCGGGACAACACCATAGAAATTTGGGTGGTCACCGGCTCGCGATCGCCGGCTCCCAGAGTCATGGCGATCGGCATTCCAGCCACCATCTGCGCCGCATCAAGGCTGCCGGTACTAACCCCGTGGGAAATGGCTTTCCAGCTAGGCTTGCGCACCAGGTTGACTCCCGTCAGCCCATGCTTCTCAAAGAATCCTTTCTCTTTTGCCACCACTAACGGCGCACAGTCCGTTAGGGGAATAAAGCCCAGCTCCAAATCCACCTTCTCCAAACCAGCCGCGTTGGGCACCGCCACCGGCGACGGCGTCGGCTGCTTTTCTTTGCGCTTTTTGGTACGCTTTTGCTGGTTTAGGAAATACACCATCTCGTTGCGCAGGACATAGTAGCTGGGGTGGTTCACCACCTCCATCCGCTGGCGAGGACGAGGAATATCGATTTCTAAAATTTGACCAATGTGGGCCGCCGGTCCTGTGGTTAACATCACCACGCGATCGCTCAGCAGCAACGCCTCATCCACATCGTGAGTCACCATAATGCAAGTAATCTTGCACTCCTCACAAATTTGCATCAGCTGCTCTTGCAAACCACCGCGAGTCAGGGCATCCAGCGCCCCGAAAGGCTCATCCAATAGCAAAATCTTGGGGCGAATAGCCAAGGCTCGGGCGATCGCCACCCGCTGCTTCATCCCCCCCGAAATCTGAGCCGGATACTTATCCGCCGCATGATCCAGCCCCACCATTTTGATGTGGTGATCAATAGCCTCCTTTTGTTCCGCCGCCGACAACTCCTTACACGCCGTCGTCACCGCCAGCTCAATATTCTGCCGCACCGTCTTCCAGGGCAGCAGTGAATAATTTTGAAACACCACCATCCGGTCCGGTCCCGGACTGTCCACCTGCCGCCCTTCTAAGACCACACCGCCCTCCGTTGGCTGATCCAGACCGGCCACAATATTTAGCAATGTGGATTTACCACAGCCCGAATGCCCCACCAGGGAAATAAACTCCCCTTGCTGCACATGCAGCGAATTATTCTGTAGGGCGAC
>CALCTI010000356.1 GCA_937894105.1 uncultured cyanobacterium | reverse complement strand
GGCATTGTCAATTTAACCTGCCGTTTTCTGGATGAAGCACTGACTTTCTGCTAACTCCTTGAAACGCTGCTTCTATGCAGGGGATGCTAGCCGCGTCAGTTCACGCCAGTCTGCAAGTCGCTGGCTCATGATTCCTCGATAGTTGCTAGCAGATTGTTGATGTTGATGGGGATGAAAGTAACCTCGTATCGGCTCAAACGCTGCTAGGAATCGTTGGGCTCCTCCTGGAGATTTAAAGCGCCCCATTCGCCTCTCTCGAGTTCTTGTGGGGCGATGGGAGTTCTCCGCTCGGTTATTCAACCCCTTGTGCTGTCGGTGTTCAACGGCAGGCATCAAGTCCCTCTTAGCCGCACCGTAGCTCCTCAGCTTGTCCGTGACTATGACCCGAGGAACAACGCCGGTGGACTTGAGCAGCTTGCGAAAAAACTTCTTCGCTGCTCCTTTATTACGACGGCGCTGCATGAGGATATCGAGCACCTGACCCTGGGCATCCACCGCTCGCCACAAGTAAAACTGCTCTCCTTTGATGGTGACCACCACTTCGTCTAGATGCCACTTATCCACAGGGGCTCGGCGACGTTTACGAATCTGATTGGCATAGTCCTGGGCAAACTTCTGGCACCAGTTGCGGATCGTTTCGTAAGTGACCTCAATGCCCCGATAGAGCATCATCTTCTCGATATCGCGGTAGCTCAGGGGAAAAGTGTAGTCGAGCCAGACACAGTGACGAATGATTTCGATGGGAAATCGGTGACGTTTGTAGTGAGTGCCCATGACCTTGCCTCCCTCATTCTCAGCCAGAGTCTATCACGTCAGTTAACTTGACAATGCCCTCTCGACTTAAAAGGGTATTTTGATGTCGCTTTGATTTAGCGAATTGGTATAACGCGCTAATTAATAAATTGACGATGGATCAATTAATAATGGATTGGAGGTGAAGATCCGGGAGGTGAAATGGGTTGGACCTTGATTTTTTGCCCCGCGTTGGTGATGTGGGGGCAGGCTTCAGGCAATGCTGCCTCGTTTTCGGGCTTCTTTGTAGGATGTGCTGACGTTTTTGAGCCCGGCAGTTACCATTGCTCGCTCTAGCATTAGAAAAAATCGTGTGCGATCGCCCCCCCTGACTACCGCTTGATTGTGAGCCTCTGCCAAGGCTACCGGGTAGCCGTAGCCTTTTTGCACCTGGGCCAACATGAGGGACAGCGCCTCGTTGAACTTGGAGCGATCACCCGCCAGCCACTCCGGCACCTCAATTCGGGCAATCTCTACCCCCACATTGACGTAGCAAAAGTAAACGGGATGGGTGCGATAGTCCTGGAGCACCGGGGATGACGATCGCCATAATGGTCCCCGCTGCCCTGGCTCCAGCCAGTCTGACCACAGCAGCGCATCTTTCATGGGCTCAAATTTTGGATCAAAGCTATGCCCATTACCTCCGCCAGCATCGTTGGGTGCCGGATCGTCATTTTGGTCCCCTTCCTCCCTGTCCCATCGCTCGAAAATACAGCTGGCGAACCGTAAAAAATTCATCGCTTCGCCGCTGCGGGAGGCGCTGACGTAGCCCATCATGGGCACATTGGATAGGCGCAGTCGATCCCAGGCGTTGAGGATGGGGGGCAAAATGCGATCGCGAGCCCCCCGAGGTAGTGGCTCCAAAAACCAAAAAATTAGCGACCCGTCCACCATCGCCAACAGGGGCGATCGCCCCTCTCCTTTTCGTGCCGCCGCCTCTTGTATGCCCAACTCTGCCAGCATTTCCGCCTCTGCCACCATGCGCTGGTAGCCCATCCATTCCTCCGTGCCGATGCCCCACTGCCGCGACACGTACAGGTCTTCGTTTTTATAAAAAACCTCTGGCTGGCTATCGAGCTTGGGATGTCGCCCTTGCCCGTAGTGCAGGGCGATGCGTCCGGTATTGAGCAGGTAGCAATAGGCGATTTCGTGGTGGCTGGGAGCAATTTGGGAGCCATCGGTGGCCAAAATCGTATGGGCGTCGGGGGCGGGGGGGATTGTCTCGCGGGTGTCCAAAGATTCAACGAGCTCGGCGGCGGTTAAACCGATGGCGTCGCGCTCCTGGTGAAAAAATTTCAGAAGCTTGGACAGGTGAGCATTGGCGCGCTGTAGCAGCGATCGCCCTTCGGCTACTTTTTCTCGAGCGGCGATCGCCTCCTGGGTCAGATGGTCGCCAATGCCTTGCATTTGTTTGGCTAGGGCAATGAAATCTAGCATGATTCCCAGGGACCGGTGATGAAATTATGGATTGGGGCGAGTGCCCGCCCGTTCGGCTAGGGCCACCTGCTGTTGCAGCATTTCCATCGATGAAAACAGCTGACCGAGTCCGCGAATAATGCGTTGAAGGTTGTCGCGAAACTGGGCATCTCCCGTTAGCTTATCCAAGTCGCCAGTAATACGCTCAACGTTTTGTAAGGTGCTCCGGGCAGCGGTTAAGGTTTGGCGCAGTTCTAACAGGGCATCCGGCTCGCTGGCGGTGGCGGTCAGGGCGCGAATATTGGCGGCGGCGGCAGCGGCGTGAACCGAGAGCACCTCCAGGTTTTTTAAAATGCTGGCTCCCTGACCGTTGGTTAGGGTCGGTGAAATATCGCCAATTAAGCCTCGCAGGCTGGTGCTGGTGCGCTGGATATTGGTCAGGGTGGCTGTGATGGACCCCTTATTGGCCGCCAGCAGTTGGTTCACTTCCCGGAGGGTAAGGGTGGTCGCTTGGCTGGTTTCGGTGATCGCATCACCGGTTTTAATGGCCGTTTGACCAAACACGTCCGCATTGCGGCTAATGGCCTGAGCGGTTTCGCCAAAGGTGCCCAACTGCTCTTCAATGGACCGGGCCAAACTGGCGGCATCTTTACTTAAACTTTGAATTTCCTTGGTGGTATCGGTTAAGTTCACCACCGCGCCGCCCATCTGATCCTGAAAGTCGCTAGAGGTCACCAAATCGGCAATTTTCACCATGGACCGAATTAGTGCCCCGTAGTTAATGGGAGGGTTGCCTGTTACGCGATCGCCATTGCACAAAATAATTTCGCTATTGCACTCGCTGTCCAGGGGCCCTGGACCCTCAAAATCTGCCGGCAGAGATTCTTGCGGATAAATGGATAGGCTTGCGTCTCCAATCAACCCCGTCTGATCCACCTCCACATCCACATTGCGGGGAATTTTTAACGTTGATGGCTTAACGGATACCTCCACCGACACAAAATTCGACGTGGCTTCCATGGACTCCACCGTTCCCACCGGCACCCCACGGTAAAACACTGCCGACCCTTCTTTCATGCCCGCCGCATTGTCAAACTCAACGAAGAGCCGGTAGCTATGTTTGCCAAAGGTAATATCCTTCAGCCACACCACCACCACCACAAAAAAGCTAATGCCTGCTAAGGCCAGCAACCCAACGGCACAATCTCAAAAACACCGCGATCGCAAACATACCTACCCCCTCGGAGCACTAC
>CALCTI010000355.1 GCA_937894105.1 uncultured cyanobacterium | reverse complement strand
CGCCGAACCGCACCGCCTACACCGCCCCATCCTCATCAAACCAGTGCCCCGTTCGCACCTCCCCCCGCACCAGTTGCCCCGGTCCATTGCGATACAGGGTCCCCACCAACTCCTCCGGTAAATGCCCCTCAACTACCGGCAGCCTCTGGGTTTCAAAGGGAATCGCTGGCTCCTCCATTGCCCCAAACCAAAGGGGGCGATCGCCAGGATCAGGGTCGAAAATATTGGGCGTGGGGGCAGTTAAGGTCACTTTTGGAGATTATCTCTAGCTGGGGTTGGGGCTAACTTACGGGCTTGTTTTTGAGCTTGATTTTTTACGATTCAACTTTAATTTTTACGCAAATTTGTCCACGAATTGTAGCTATTTTTGAAAACCGTACTACGCATCGCCTACCATTTTGAATGACCGTTTTTGTCAATTTTTTTTGCCAGAATTTTTAGTCGGAATTTCCTGTGCATCACCCAGCCACTCGTCCCAGTCTTGATCAAAATCTTCACCAAAATCTTGACCAGGCCCTAAAGCAATATTTTGGCTACGATGCCTTTCGCCTGGGGCAACGAGAGATTATTGACGCCAGCTTAAACCGGCAGGATCAGCTGGTGGTAATCCCCACCGGCGGCGGTAAGTCCCTGTGTTTCCAGCTTCCCGCCCTGTTGCAGACAGGGTTGACGGTGGTGGTATCGCCGCTGATTGCCCTGATGCAGGACCAGGTGATGGCTTTGCAAGATAACGGTGTTCGGGCAACGTTTTTGAATAGCACCCTGTCGGCCGCCGAGTCGCGATCGCGCCATAATGCCCTATTTCAAAATCAAATTGATTTGCTCTATGTGGCTCCCGAGCGATTGATGGGGGAGTATTTCTTAGACACGTTAAATCAGCTAAAACAATCGGTGGGCATTACCAATTTTGCCATTGATGAAGCCCACTGTGTTTCGGAATGGGGACACGATTTTCGACCGGAATATCGACAGTTAGGATCACTGCGCGATCGCTATCCTGATGTGCCAGTGATGGCATTAACGGCCACCGCCACGCCACGAGTTCGTCAGGATATTGTGCAGCAGTTAAAACTACGTCAGCCGCGTATTCATGTGGCGAGCTTTAATCGCGATAATCTCTATTATGAGGTGCGCAATAAAAATCGAAAAACCTATGAAAGTATTCGAGACCTATTAAAAGAAACAACCGGCTCGACGATTATTTATTGCTTTAGCCGCAAGCGCGTTGAAGGATTAGCGGAACGGCTTAACGAGGATGGTATTGTTGCCCTGCCCTATCATGCGGGTTTAGACAGCCGGGTTAGGGAAGATCATCAAACCCGATTTATTCGCGATGATGTGCGGGTGATGGTGGCCACGGTGGCTTTTGGAATGGGGATTAATAAGCCCGATGTGCGCCTGGTGGTTCACTACGATTTGCCGCGAAATATTGAAGGTTACTATCAGGAATCGGGACGGGCTGGACGGGATGGGGATCCGGCGAATTGCATCCTTTATTTTGGATCTGGTGACGTT
>CALCTI010000354.1 GCA_937894105.1 uncultured cyanobacterium | reverse complement strand
GGATTTGACTGCGGGCGGGGCTGGCCAGATCCAACACCGTTTGCCACCGGGCCATGTGTTCTAACCGGGCGATCGCCTGTTCCGCCGCCCTCTGGGTATAGCTGCTATCCTGGGCAACGCTGGGTACCGGTCCCACCAGCGGCAAATCATCCACCGGGTTTACAAACCAAAACTGCCCGTCCCGACACAGCAGGGTAATATCTGCCCCAAACGCCTGGTCCGCCTCTTTTAGCTGTAACGACGGCTGCCCTTCAGGGCCGGCGGTGGCAAAGGTTGATCGGATTAGCTCAACACCCGCCTCTTCCCCTTTAAAAAACACCATCAGCGGTCGCAGGGGCGTGCTGGTAACGATCGCCCGATAACTAGCCCCCTTATCAAGCTGGTTCTCCCCTTCGGTCACCGCCACCTGACTGCGATTGCCCATTACCCGGCTAACCTTCACCCGCGCCATCGCATGGGAGAGGGAGCGCGCCTCTTCCGCCGGCACATCCACGGACATCACCGCCAACATCGTCGTTTGCTCCCCCGCCGGTTTTGGCACCCCGTGAACCGCACCGCCGTCAATAAACCAGGTGGAATCGCGATCGCTGTAGGTGAGCGCAAAAGCATCGGACACCTCCGAAGACGCCGCACCGCCCAAAAATGACAGGCTTAGATCTTCCCCATGGGTGGCATAGATCAACGGCGATTGATCCCGTTGCTTGCTGCTGACCAGGGCGTTGAGGTTACGAATCAGCTCCCGGTAAGTCATCTTGCCGTGGGCTCGCTGTAAGGTCTCCAGCAAATAATAGGAAAACGCCCCGTGAGCCTTGCCGTCTGCCCCACGACATTCTTTAGCCAATTGATAATCCCGACAGGCGGACAGCACCACATGGCGACCTTCCGACAAACTCGCCCCTGCCCCGTCCAACCCCTGGAGAAACGCCTGATCCTGGGCAAAAAGATAGGACTCCAAAGGCCGGACGCGATCATCCGCCGGTCCCTGGCGCGTCCCCTCTGCCACCTCTCGAGTGCCGCCGCCGGAATGGCAGCAATCCATCAACACTAAAATATGGGGATTTCTCTTTGCCACCTGGTTGATTAAATACCTCAACTCCTTATCAGCTAAGTCCCGCCCCGTTGTCGTGCGGCTGTCGTAACACACCAACGTCTCGTTCATCCCGTCCGGTTCCAGAGGCAGAAACACCTTGGGAGCCCGCTCCTGGGCCCCATGTCCGGCGTAATAAAACAGGGCCACATCGTTCTCAGTGGCCTGGCACAGAAACTCCTGAAAACCAGTAATTACACCCTCTCGAGTTGCCTGCTCATTTTTCAGCACCCGCGGCTCTACCAGTTCCCAGTCCCCATCCGCCACCTGCGATCGCAAATACAGTTCAATGGACTCAATATCAGTCACACAGCCCCGAAGAGACGGCACCCGCGACGACGGATCGTATAAATCCAAAGCAACCAGCAGGGGATAAATTTTGCGAGTCATGGGCTTATTAAAAAAGTTTCAATGGTTAGACGGCAGAGCAAGGGGCGTCGCAGCTAAGTAAGTGCCATTTCAGTAAATGCCAGTTCAGCGGAGAGGGCGTTTGTTTTTATTCCCCAGCGTCTTCCCCAGTGTCTTCATTTCAAAGGGGTGATCAGTAAAGATCTAGGGAAAATAGCGCAGTCTGGATCAGCAGACCCAGCAGCGAGAAGAAACCACTAAAACCCCTCTCCCTGGGGAGAAGGGTTGGGATAAGGGCTCCGCTCTCCCCATTACCCAGTGGGCTGGAGCAATCTAAACCCCTAATGCCTTGCGAGTATTGGCGCCAACAATGCCATCTGCGCCCAATCCTTTCTGGGCTTGAAATGCCTTCACAGCTCTATCGGAGCCGCGTCCAAAAATGCCATCCACGTCCACGTCAACCCCTACTTTAACCAAGGCATTTTGCAGGGTACGCACATCATCGCCGCGCATATAGGGGCTCTGCAATCGCAAAAGCCGACTGTCGTCGCTGCTACTGTTGGCGGGGGTATCATCTCCCCGTCGCCAGTTTAAAAAGCCTTCCCAGGATTCACCCAGGAACAGGGCTCGCTCGGATCGCCGCCGCCGGGAAAGCCCCAGGAGCGATCGCCCCCCCGCCTTATCCCACCGAGGAAACTCATTGGACGCCCCGGCAAAATCTCCACCATTTAACTTGCGCAACAGGGTAGATTTTTTCAGGGCATAGGCCCCCACGTTGTAGCTAAACGCCACCAAAGCGCTGTACTGATCGTCATCAATCTCCACGCTGACGTACTTCGCCACCGCCGCCTCAAACTTGTTCAGCTCTCGCCGCAGCATATCCTCCGCCTCTTGGAGGGTGATGGTCATACCGGGACCAATGCCTTCGGTGCAGCCATAGCCAATGGTCCAAACCCCCACCGCATCTTGATAGGACTCCAGGTAAAGCCCTTCGTAGGTTTTCAGCAGCCGGAGCCCCTCTGCATTAATTTGCCGAGAAATGGCGCGGGTACTTTGCACAAAGGGCACTTCGGCGTCGGGAGCTGCAACGGTGAAACGGCCCCCCGACGTAATTTGCAGCGCCTCGATCAACTTATCGGTGGACCCTTCCGTATCAATGACGCTGACGGCTTCCCCGTCCGCCATTTCATAAACCTTGCCGTCCCCAAACAGTTGGATTGAACGTTCCATAATTAAGCCCCTAATCCTAAATCCCTGTAAAGCCTGAGTCCCTAGGTGGTCGGCGTTGGTGATGCACCCACCTTTCTCCCAACCGTTATAGCCTGGAGGGTTTAGTTTCTAGGAAGTTAGTAAAAATCGGCAAAGGTTTGTGTCCCATTATCAACTGGAGCCCAGGCTAGAAGGGGTTGGATCCCGGTGATATAGGGTGTTGCAAATTAGGGTGCCCGCCCCATTTTTCTCGAAGGGCAGCGGCCAGTTGTCCGCGTCTACCCGCACGCGATCGCGACAGTTATACAGCTCCCAGGGGCGGGTCTTCCCATCCACCCGCACGATCGCCCGATATTCCCAAAACCGCTTAGCACTGCGCTTAATATCCATCAGGCAAATTTCTTGCCCCCCTTGGGTACGGCAAAACTCTGCCTGAGCACCGGAAGGGGACCCGAACCATGCCCAAATTCCCAGGGCTAACACCAGCAGCCCCAGTAGCCAAAACGTGCTCCATTCGCGAATACGATTAACGGACTTGTTCATTCCTTTGCCCAGTTTCTCTGCACCGTTGCTTAAACCATTGCTTAAAGCGTGGGCTAAACTTTGGTGCGGTCCGTCAAAATCTCGTATCCATCTTTAGTGACGAGTACCGTATGCTCCCACTGGGCCGACAGGGACCGGTCCGTGGTTACCGCCGTCCAGCGATCGCCTAAAATTTTTGTCTTCTTCTTACCCGCGTTCAAAATCGGCTCGATGGCTAAAGTCATGCCTGCCCGTAGCTTCACCTTAGGAATGGACCGGGTGCGATAGTTAAACACCGCTGGCTCCTCGTGCAGGTTGCGCCCTACCCCATGTCCCGTAAAGTCTTCCACAATGGCATAGCCCGCGTCCTTGGCGACCTTTTCAATGGCGATCGCCAAATCCAACAGAGTCGCCCCCGCCTTCACCTGATGAATCCCCGCAAACAGGGCCTCCTCTGCCACCTGGGTCAGGCGCTTCGCCTCAGGGCTAGCTTCTCCCACCAAGATCGTCACGCAGGAGTCCCCGTGGAAGCCATTAAAAAACGCCCCCGTATCCACCTTCAGCACGTCCCCTTCGCGAATCACCTTCTTATTATTAGGAATACCGTGCACCACCTCATGGTTAATGCTGGAGCAAATACTAGCAGGAAAACCGCAATACCCCTTGAAGCTAGGCACCGCCCCCATTCCCCGAATTCGCTTTTCTGCATAGGCGTCTAAATCCGCCGTGGTCATCCCCGGCGCAGCCATTTCCATAATCTCTTTCAACGTCGTCGCCACGATCGCCGACGCCTGACGCATAATCTCAATTTCGCGCTTGGATTTAATTTCAATACCGCGCCGCTGTTTTTGGATCGTCGGTCCAGCCTGGGTGTTCTTCTTGGGCTGTTTAACGGCAGGTTTGGGAGGCAGAAGGTCGGCAAAAATATTCATGGAGGTGACGAGAAAAAGACCTTTGGTAAGAAAACGGTATTGGTAAACGATGCTAGGGCGTGTCATCAATTAAACTCCAGAAGCCTTGTGCAGTGGGAAGTACACGCCCTTTCAAATAAAAAATGCTAGGGGCTGAAACCCTTGCAGCTATTGAATTTGAGATTTAATTGATGACAGCCCCTAGTGAGCAAACACTGCGGCGAACAATCGTTTGAAGAAAGCTTCAGTCCGGGAACTGGGCAGTGGAAGATCAAGAATCTGCCAGGGAAGAACTTCTATCGAGTTTCCGCGCTAACCAGCCGCCTAACCAGCCCCTCAGCATAATGCTGCGTGTTAGCTGACTACTCCCCTGCCTTAGCTATTGGCTCGGGCCATTTAATCTAACAGTTATAGCGATGGCGTGACTGGCATCTACCCCACTTCCACCGTACGGCTAGCTTCACTTAGACTATCAAAAAACTTTACCTTTACCTGCTCCACCGTCACGGCTCATAGCCTTAAACCATAAGCCCAACGCCCTTTCCCTGTGGCGCGACTTTTAGGAATCCATGTCATGGCCGGATTAACGTCCCGCCACAGATGTTCTCCAGTACTCTATATTGGGGCAGAATTAACTGGGGCAGAGTCGAATCAGGCTCCGGATTCGATAGGCGATCGCCAGAGAGCGGTCGAAAACGAAGAAAGGTAAAGATGAATTACTGCACTGTGCCACTTTTGCAACTGCTGTAGCCTTACTTACTCGCGTGATGGGTTTCCCAAGGAAGGCAAAGCTTGACAAAAGCTTGAAACCCAAAATGCCCCAGGGACTCAAAACATCCGGAAGCATCTACTCCAGGCTTGTATTTCTACTGACAGGGGCGCTACGTTTCTAACCTTTACTTGACTGAGATCCACTTAGCTAGGACTGATCCCAGGTCCTAGGGTTTGGGTTCCAATTATTAGACCGACCTTAAGGCAATGTTGGTTCACCCCAGATTACGTCACTTTAGATATAGAGAGAACCGTCGATCAGGACCGTCAAAATAGAAGAAATATCGAAAAAAGCACTGGGAATTAGGAAAGCATAAATAAGCCAAGGCTTATAAAAGTGACTTCGAAAGGGCTATTCAAAAGGGAGGTTTTTAAGAGGGCTCCTTTTTGATAATTAAACTCATTTCCCTGGAAATGGTCCCTAACTGTTCTGGTTCTAATTGCTCTATTTATCGCCTGCTCAGTGAGCTGCTAGCCTTGAATATACCAATTAGTACTGCAACTAATGCGCCTAACGAATACACCATAAATAATATTTGACTTTCCTTTAAAGGCTTTGCCAACCCCAGTCTAGCTCCTCCTGTTTTGTTTAATTATCTAGCTTTTTTATCCAGCTATTTATTTAATTTACGTCCCTTTTAACTATCAACTACTAGTCGTTTTTTAGAGTTAGAAGCCATGAGCAATCGAGCGGCAGTTTTAAATGACATTGTTCAAGAACTTGAGCAGGATCCGCAAATTATACGGATTAAAAAGCTGCTGCTTTTGAGCTGTACAGGGCACTGGGAAAGTGACAACAACAAAATTAGCCTGCTAGATACGTCTCGCCTTATCCATCGGCTGCGGGGGCTGTCACCGAAGATGGAAATTGTGGAAAAGCGTCTTCGCCAGGCGGCAGCGTATCTTAATAAGCCGATGGTTTACGATGCGATCGCCACCGCCCTAATTAATCAATTCACCCGTCTGTACTACTCTGACGCATCCAGATATCCCGCCGCCGCCGCCCCCAGCTTAAGCAAGCTATCTAGCCCCAACTCTCCCGCCAACGGTGAACGCACACAGCTTTCATTCCAAGCGCCCCCCAGTGCGGACCTTGCCAGCGCCACCCCAAAAGCCCCCTCTAACGCGCAGCGCAACCTGCGTAGCTTCGACTGGTTTGAAGTGCGCGCAGAAGTGATGCGAGCCACCAATCCAATGCGGGTCAAAGTGCTGGTATTTTTCACGCTGGAACCGCAAAGTAATTTCAACGCTTACACTTGGGCGTCCATTAATTCAGAGCTGCTGGATCTTCTGCTGTATCGGCTGTGTGAGG
>CALCTI010000353.1 GCA_937894105.1 uncultured cyanobacterium | reverse complement strand
GGGAGGTGCAGCGCAATCGCGACTATGTAGCTAAGAGAGTCCAATATCAGGACATTGGCGTGCCTGAATATTGGATTGTTGACCCCCAGGCGGGCGCGTAATTTCTTGCAGGACAACCCGCAGTACCTTAATACCCCAGGTGTTTGTCACCTCATCCAAGCGCTCCAGCAACATGCGCTGAATACTTTCAATTTGTGAAAACGCCTGGGCCAAATCTACCTGACCAAACAGCGCTCGAATCTCAGACAGCACCAGATTGTTTAAAGCCTCAGACAAATCATCAACGTTGTAGTACGCCGACTTTAAATCCACAATCTGCCAATAAACCGCCGCGTCTACCTCAATCTTCAGTTCATCGCGGGTAATAACTGACTGCTTCTGAATATCCGTGGTTCGCTCCCGCACCGTCTCCACAATGATGGAATCGACAAAAGGCACCACAAAATTAAGGCCAGGAGCAAGCAAACGTTGAT
This sequence comes from uncultured cyanobacterium, assembly GCA_937894105.1. Lineage (GTDB taxonomy): Bacteria > Cyanobacteriota > Cyanobacteriia > CACIAM-69d > CACIAM-69d > CALGDE01. The sequence goes on along the minus strand of CALCTI010000353.1, from coordinate 3,587 downwards.
AGCGTCCCAAACGCTCCACCAGTGCTTTATTCCCCTGTTCAATAACCCGTGCGGAGCCAGCAAAATAACCGGCCCCCGCCAGAAGGGGAATAATCAGAGCCAGTAAAGTTTCCACCCACACTCCTCCTGCTAGACGCAGTTAGACAATCGCAACGTCAATGTTTAAACGCCAATCTTTAAAACTAGTACCTAAAGATTAATCCAGAGACCATGCTGTTGCAGTCGCTGGACCCACTAACAGCGCAAATATTGAACTTTCGTAACTTACTGGTTGTAACTTATCTGGCTCTAAAAATCCTGTCTTAACTTTTTTCTACCCTAACTGGTGACCAATTATGTAAGAAGAAGGCAAGCATTGTGTCACTCAATCGGTGCCTATTGCCGCCCTCACTGTCCCGTATGTTGGGTGTCTAAAAATACTTTCGCGTCTTTTTCCGGCTCTAGGGGTGCTTCAGTTTCCCTTGCTGCCTGAAGGCGGTCCAATGTGTCGACGAAATCGCGAATACCTTGAAATTGACGATACACGGACGCGAACCGGATGTAAGCAACTTCACTAACGCTTTGGAGACGCGACAGAACCAATTCTCCCAACTCACGGCTAGACACTTCCCGAATCGCGCGCTGTTGAAGCTCCGACTCGATGTCGTCAACCATCGCTTCAAGCTGAGTTCCGGCAGTGCCGGTTTTTTCGCAGGCTCGGATCATGCCTCGCAATAATTTTGAGCGGTCAAATGATTCGCGATCGCCATTCCCTTTAACCACCACAATGGGCACAAACTCCGTGCGCTCATAGGTGGTGAATCGCCGTTGGCACCCCAAACATTGACGCCGTCGCCGTACGCTTCTGCCAGCTTCAGCGGAACGCGACTCTAAAACTCGACTGTCGGAATATTGGCAAAATGGGCATTGCATAAAAAACGAGCCTCGCCAGTAGCCTCGGAAAAGAAACCGCGCCTATTGAAACGTCGCTTAGCCCAATACCCTAGTTTGCTAAAGCTGTTGCTAGCTTTTTGTCAGAATTTGCAGCCTCTGTGCCCCTTTTGTAGCTCGTAAAATTCCAATCTGCCGACTGTCAGGGAGAATTTCTAGGCTGATTAAGGGGATATCAGCACGTTAAGGCAGCGTTTAAGCAGTGACCAAAATCAATAAATTATTTTCCAATTTTTGGGGGCTCGCGGAAGGCGATCGCAAAGAACAGCGTACCGAGCGCCAACGCCAAAATCAAAATATATGCAGCAGCTTCCATGATTATTCGCCTTAGATTAATTCGCCTTGGAAATGTTCAAAAAATGCCCTAGAAACGGACCCAGAACTTAACGCTAGTTTACCAAGGCAAGCGGGCGATCGCGCCAGCAATTTACGCACTGAAAGCTTTCGGACTCCTCGAAACAAAAAAAGGGCAGCCCCACAGGGCCACCCTTTCGTTACTTTAAGCAATCTAGAAACGCAGCTTAAAAGCGCAATTGTAAAAACTGCTCGGCGTTTTTTTGGCTTGCTTAATTAGCGTTGCTGAACTTCACTACGGCGAGTACTCTTGTCACCCACTTTCAAGAAGGCGCCCCACTCTACCTGTTCGATCATATCCTCTTCCACACCGGCAAATACGTCGCGGAACAAGGTCCGAGAACCATGCCAAATGTGACCAAAGAAAAACAGCAAAGCAAATACCGCATGACCAAACGTAAACCAACCACGAGGACTGGTGCGGAATACACCATCAGACCCCAAGGTTTCCCGGTCAAAGGCAAAAGGCTCACCCAACTGAGCTTGACGAGCCCAGCGCTTTACATCAGCCGGATCGGTGAAGGTTTCACCACCGCGCTCACCACCGTAAACCTGGACGGTTACGCCGGTTTGCTCCACAGACTGACGAGACTCTGCACGACGGAAAGGAATATCAGCGCGAACCACGCCATTCTCATCACGCAAAATCAAGGGGAAATTCTCAAAGAAGTTCGGTAGGCGAGTAACGGTTAATTCACGACCCTCAGAGTCAGTAAATACCGGATGACCTAACCAACCTTCAGCAATACCGTCGCCACTAACCATGGCACCGGTACGGAACAAACCACCTTTTGCGGGGCTGTTGCCAACGTAGTCGTAGAACGCCAACTTATCGGGGATTGTTGCCCAGGCGTCCGTTTGGCTCATGCCAGAGGCGATGCCCGCCTCAACGCGACGATCAATTTCCTCTTGGAAGTAACTGCTGTCCCACTGGTAACGGGTAGGACCAAATAGCTCAATGGGCGTAGAAGCGTTGCCATACCACATAGTTCCAGCCACAACAAAGGCAGCGAAGAACACAGCGGCAATACTGCTGGACAGTACAGTCTCGATGTTACCCATCCGTAGCGCTTTATAAAGACGCTCGGGGGGGCGAACACTAAGGTGGAATAGACCAGCAATGATGCCGACGATACCGGCAGCAATATGGTGAGCAACAATGCCGCCAGGATTAAAAGGATTAAATCCGGATGGTCCCCACTCTGGCGCAACGGCTTGAACGTGCCCCGTTAGTCCATAGGGGTCAGAAACCCACATGCCGGGTCCCCAAAGACCCGTGAGGTGAAAGGCTCCGAAACCGAAGCAAAGAAGCCCGGATAGGAACAAATGAATGCCAAACATTTTGGGCAGATCCAAAGCGGGTTCACCGGTTCGGGGGTCGGTGAATAGCTCTAGATCCCAGAAAACCCAGTGCCAAACGGCTGCCAAAAATAGCAGACCGGAAAGAACGATGTGGGCGGTCGCAACACCTTCGAAGCTCCAGAAACCGACATCGGTTACGGATTCGCCGGTGATGCTCCAGCCTCCCCAGGATTTGTCTACGCCCAGGCGGGCCATAAAGGGCAATACAAACATCCCTTGACGCCACATGGGGTTAAGCACCATGTCGCTGGGGTCAAAGTTGGCTAGTTCATATAGCGCCATGGAACCGGCCCAACCGGCCACCAGGGCGGTATGCATTAAGTGTACGGCAATCAGTCGCCCTGGGTCATTAATGACGACTGTATGCACTCGATACCACGGTAGTCCCATTGACTACTCTCCTCCTAAGTCTTTATTGGTATGCGTGCGGTGCTGAAGGTATGAAACTTAGCGTTTATTCGAGGGCTTACTGCAACGAGCTTGCGAATGAATAATCAGCTTCGGCACCTTTAGCTATGGGTCTTATATAAGAGTCCACAAAGGCAGTTATTTAGCAAAGTGTAACGAGTCGCAACACTGATCGCAAGCAGATTGGGGGCCGCTGGGATGGGGGGAGGTTGCGAATTGGAAGGGGGCGATCGCCGAAAATCCTCGGGAAAATCCCATCATTGTCGGGGGCTATAACGTTGCTGTAAATAGGTCTCCACCGGAAATTACAGGATTCACAGGCGAAGTAATGTGTAACAAAGTTCAGGCAGTCTTAGGGTGAATCTGTCTGAAAACAGGCATGACTTTGGGCAAGGCGTTCGATGACCTGATCGGCGTCCATTAAGCGCTTTAGCACCACTTGACCGATCGCCTGGGAGGGATCAGCGGCTTCGCTGGGCAGAACGGAAGAGCAACGTCTGAAATCCAGACACGACAGCACATCTAATAAGCCG
>CALCTI010000352.1 GCA_937894105.1 uncultured cyanobacterium | reverse complement strand
CTCTACAAATCGCACGTCAACATCGGCACCTGGTGGGCCAACGTCCAGACCCGCGCCCGCCACGCCCTCCAAGGCATCAAAAATGACCGCGCCTGGAAAATCCCCGCCGCCCCCGGATTGCGATCGACTCTCTCCGGGCAATTCAGCGCCGTCCATCCATTCCTGGAATACGGCATCGTCAAAGGCAGAGATTTTAGGCAAGGCGCAGGTATCAACTCCGGTTCGATGCAGCTATTTTGGCGATTGATGGAAGAAGCCTTCCCAGGACTCTTCAACGGCTCAGAAATGCTCAATGCCCTCGAACTCACCAAGCGAATGGCATGGGCCTATGGCGGCGTAGCCTTTGATCTCGGTCTTGTGAATGAACAGTACGAACCTGAGCAAAGTAAAATCCCACAGGGAGAAAAAGACCAGTTGACCGACGACAACGATCAAGAAGCTTCCGACGAGACCGTCAACGATGAAGATAATGATCGCCAAATCGACTACGAACAACTCATACGCTTCCCAAACCTCAGTTCCATTGCCGCCGCCCGGTTTATCGAACAACAGTTTTCGCGATCGCCAGGAATCAACTCCAACAAACCTATCAAAAATCAGATCACCAAATACTGGCAAGCCTTACGCGACGGGATACGCGATGCATTCACCCCGCCAAGCGACGAAAACAGTGAGTCCCAACGCCGTCATACCTTCTCTGCCCGCCAACGTCGTGGTTTCTACAGCAAAACTCGCCGCCCCACCCAATGCCCTAAAACCGACGGCGTGACCATTCCCAATGGTGATATCAACCGCTCCTACAACGGCACGATGTTTTCCTCCCGTTGGCTGGCAGATGACATGAGCATTGAGCCTCCGAGTGCAGATCCCCGCGATCGCCTGAAAGAACTGCGTCGCATCGTTGAGGAAACCCAGCGAAAATCAGGATTTACGAGTGGTGCCCCTAGTGATTGGTGGGCAATCGTCCTCGCCGATGGCGATGGTATGGGGCAATACGTCGCAGGAACGAGGCTTAAAAAATATGGGGAGTACTTTTGCGACGACGCTGTTGAGCGTAGCGATCTAAGTACTGACGATTGGAACGGGCTACTCACCACTCTCAAGCGCATGACCCCTGCCACTCACGTGGGTCTCAATCGCGCCCTCCTGGACTTCTCAAACCGCCTAGTTCCCTACATCACTGAACAACGTTACTGCGGTCGTGTTGTGTATAGCGGTGGCGACGACGTGATGGCAGTGTTGCCCCTAGAAGATTTGCCAGGATTTTTGCGGTCGCTCCGAGCTGCCTGGTGCGGTGACTCTGATCCTGAAGAGGAGAAAGAATTCAACACTGCCCCAGACGGCACAGGTGACCCCACTGGTTACTGGTACCCCAAACCAGGAAAAACATCATTGGAAGAGCGCCCCCACTTCACCATGGGACAAGGTGCCACCATGAGTGATCGAATCGTTATTGCCAATAAGGGTGTCCCTCTACCCACAGTGCTCAATCAGCTATGGGATGCCGAAAGCCAACGAGCAAAAAAGGTTTCTGGCAAAGATGGGCTTTGTTTCCAGATTGCCTATGGCAACGGCAATGTTCTTGATGCAGTGATGAAGGGAACATTGCTTGAGCACTGGTGGCAATTCATCGAGCCGATGTGTGGAGCCGGATCTAAGGAAAACGTGCTTTCACCGTTGCTCTACCGTCTTGCCGAAGAACTTCCCCGACGTGGATGTTTCACGACTGACGGTTCCTCTCTATTTGCTGAAGCGACGAGGGTTATTGCTAACCGCCGCGAAACGAATCTTCCCGACACTGTAAAAAGCAGGCTTATTGACTGGGTTCAGCAGTGGGAGGAGTGGGTAATGGAGACCGATGAATACTGGGCAGAGCGTTTGATGGCGGCTGGCGAAGATACGCCCAACATCTCAGAACGCGACCTTCAAGTACATCTAATCCCAATAGGTTGTCACCCTGACGATCTCGGTGCCATCCTACGCTTCACCGCTTTCTGGCTGGACAAAATGGCTCAGCGACAGGACTGGCAGACCAGCGATAACGAAGGTTCTTCAGGGGAGCAAGCAGCATGATGGCAAACGCACTCCGACACATCACCAATTGGTACAAAATTGAGCCTCTCGATACACTGCTTTTCCGGGAAGCCAAACCTTTCAGCCCTGGCGAGGGAGCATGGGCACAGAGCCTGTTTCCACCCATGCCTAGCACGGTATTCCAAGCACTGCTAACTCTTGATGATCCAGATCGCGCCCTCAAAAAGAAAGGGACAAAGGAGCGCGATCACCACTTCATCGGTCCATTGCTTTGCAAGGGAAGTGAAACCCTGTGGGTGCCAACGCCAAAGGATTTGTGTTGTATGCGCACTCTCCCAGAAGGCGAAACCTATAAGGAGCCAGGGAAAACGTCATTAGAGTCTGACGAATGGAAAAAGCTAAACGTCTCATCGGTCGCCCAACTACAACCCAGCAACTGGAAAATGATTGCGCAAAGGCTTCCCCCCCTAGTCCCACCTCATAATCCCGATGAACCTCGCTTAGTCTATTGCGGAGTGCCCCAACCCTGGATGAAGCTCACAGCGCTACTCAAATACCTCAAGGGAGATTGCCACTTTACTGCCAAAGATTTTAAAAAGAACCCTTGGAAAAAACAGGTACTGCCCCATATTCACATGCAATCTTCTGATTCACGTCAGGTACGCGACACCCAAGGTTATTTCACAGAAGTTTCAATTCGCCTCAAAGCTGGCTGGTCCTTCGTCGTCGGCCTTAACCGAACATTGAAAGTGCAAGACGGGACAATCATCCGCCTCGGTGGAGAAGGACATCGGGCGATCGTCTCAGCGTTTCCAGACTCCGACCTATCGCAGACATTAGCAAACTACGAACAACCCAAAACCAACCAAGCCAAACCCCTTGCTTATTTGCTCACCCCTGGGCTAGCTCTCACCGGGCAAAACGCTGCCACTTACACCGCTCGCCCGGAAGTTTGGAACAACGTCCTAAGTGGGTGCGCGACAGATAAACCCGTATTAGCTGGAGGCACCTCCCAGGTCACTCGGAAGATTTACCAAAACGGAAGTTCCCCTAAAACCCGTCAGGAATTTGCCGTATTACCCCAGCGTGCCTTTGTTCCACCAGGCACGGTCTATCACTTCAGTTCAACACCTGACGAAAGTAACTCATGGCGATTATTACCGGAGTTGCAACCAGGCGATCGCCAACCCTGCCTAAAAACCTTTGAAACCCTCGGCTACGGACTCCTACTTTGGGGGAAATCCTAATGGAAGAATTTTTAACTTATATGCACCTGCTCACACCACTCCACACTGGTGGCAGTGCTGACGAAGGCAATTTGATGGGTATTGCACGGGAGGTGCATACTGAGTTTCCTTACTTACCATCATCGTCATTACGCGGGAAAATTCGATCAGTGATCGAGCAGCAGTGCGATGGAGAGGCAGGTTGGTTGTTCGGGCAGAAAATTGTTGGAGGCAGCCAACCCACCGAAGGGGAAGTCTGGTTTGCGGATGCGACACTGTTGTTTTTTCCCGTTGCCTCCCTCAATTACCATATTGTCTGGATTACCTGTCCGCTGTGGCTTGAACGTTGGAATCGCTGGCTCAAGTCTGATGCCATTGCGAGGGTTTTGGCATCTTGTCGTGAGACTTTTGCAACGACCGTTGAGGGCAGTGAAGAGTTGAAAACGACGGCGATCGTTAGTATTCCGAGTTGTGATCGGCTCTATCTTCATACGGCACTCCTCAATAAGACAGATATAGTGCAACTCAAGAAAGACGAATCAACAGCGCTGCAAGCACCACTGGGCGATATTCTTGCGCAACCATTCATCGAGCGGCTATTGGATAAGCTCGTCATCCTTCGCGAGGAAGACTGTCTCTCGCTTCTGGAAACAGGTTTACAGCGCGAGGTTCGGATTAAGTTAGAAGAGAAATCAAAAACGGTCGAAGGTGGTTCTTTTCGTTCGGAAGAAGCAATTCCGCCTGAAACGATTCTGTTCTTCCCGTGGGGGCTGAAGCCGGAACATGCCGATGAAAACAGAGCAACCGCAACGGCTCGTGAAAGGCTTTGGGATCTGACCTGTGATCGACAGCAGTTTGGTGGTTTAGAAGGATTAGGGCGTGGCTGGGTGCAGCTCATCACACCCAGTAAATCTGATAGTACTTCAGGAGAAACGGCATCATGAAGCTCGATCCGCGATACTTCAGTCAGCAGGCATACAACGAAATAATCGAGATAAAAGGTCGTCTTAGTGCCGGTGATTACGATAAGGCTGCGAGCCTGATTCAAGGACTGGTGGCGTATATCTCAACTTGGGGGCTACACCGTCTCAGTGGAGATGCTAAAAAGTTCGGCCGTAGTGACTACGTCGAAGAGACAAACTATAAAGCTATCATCTACACCCAGTTTCTCGGAGCACTAAGAAAGTTGAGTCAAATTCGATTTAACCCACGCGATCCGAATAGCTTAATTGGTGGGGCTGATAGTACAACGACGCTCAAGACTCGCGACTATCTGGCGCTTGATCGACTTGCAATTCGCTTAGCGCGTGAATGGTCATTCTGGGCTCCAGCGGTACTCGAGGCACCACAACCTGAATCAGATACGGTGGAGTGACGTGATGGACGCTTTAAATTCGGAGTGGCGGCAGTTTCTCGATTCACTGCGCAAACAAGATAAAAATTACGCCGACCCAAATTCACTGTATAGCGCTCTATGAGAAAGTAAGCTAGTCAAAGAAACTACAGAAGAATTAATTATATCACTGCCAGATGACCGAGCGGTTGAAAAGGCACGTAAAAAATTTAATAGACCAAAAAATCAACAAAAAATGCCGCTTAAGTGGCAATCCCAGCGATTAAACTTTTGCTTACCTACAATGCATGTTTTGCAGACGCTTAAACATGAACCGCTAGGAAATGATAATGATCGCCCTGACCCGACACTCCACGCTGC
>CALCTI010000351.1 GCA_937894105.1 uncultured cyanobacterium | reverse complement strand
AGCGTCAGGGGGTCAATCTGCTGATAGTCAACTTTGCCTATAACGGCAATAGTATCTTGCTCCAAGTCTAAAACGGTTAAGTCTAGACCAGGGGAGGGGAGTCCCAGCAGGGCAGCGCCAAAATCGGTAAATTCAAACCCGCCGTTGCTTTCAACATTTCTTGCTTCGTAATAGCCCCCCAACAACCAGCGAAACTGATCGGCAGATGCAGGCGATTGCACCCGGATCTCCTGACTCCAGATGGTTGTATCCTCATCTAGCGGAAACAGCACCAGATCTGCAGAGTTGGCTTAGGCAGCTTAGTGGCGATCAAATTTAGTAAACCGCATTGTGGTTATGGATTTAAATAGAAATTTTTCTTGCTCGTAGGCAACCTTTAAGGCTTGGCTATTGGAATTAAGCCGCACAAAACCCAGCTCATCCTGTTCAGTCACAAACGGTTCGGTCTGATTGAGAAACCCATCGTTATCGGAGGAGCGTACGGTTCCCGTTAAGGATACAGTCCAGTCGGGGAAAGGCGTCCAGCGGAGTTCAGCCAGTCCGGTGCCTTCACTGCGCTCGCCCGCATCCTCTCCTAAAAATGTATTTTCCACCAGACCATCTTGCTGGTTAAATGCCCCCGCTAGCCGTAGCCCCAGGGTTTCTGGCACCAGCGTATCGCTAATGGAAAGCTGCAGATTAACTAAATCATCACTGCCATAGCTAGCTGCTGTACGCACTTCAAGGTTTTCCGCCGGAGGGCGAGTGACAATATTCACCACACCGCCAATGCTACTTCTGCCGTATAGAAGATTTTGAGGTCCACGCAAGACCTCCACCCGCTCCAGGTCGGTCAAGAGGATATCGTTGAAAAGTCCGGAATCGTAGGGCACATCATTAATAAAAAAGCCAACCGCATCTCGGCTTAGGAAATTATTGTTGCCAATGCCGCGAATGCTATACCGACCTAAATTCCCAGGACTAGAGGGAAACAGAACAAAGCTAGGGGTATTCTGGGCGATGCCAGCTAATGAATTAATCTGACCATCTTCTAATTGCTGCTCGGTCAAAACCGTTAGACTAATGGGCACATCCTGGGGCGTGTCCGGTGTGCGCTCAGCTGTGACAATAATGCGAAGAGTGTCATCGTCATCGTCTTCAGAGATGTTCTCTATCTCGGTCTGGGCAACCTCAGCCTGGGCAAGCGGATCAAATGAGCCTGCAGGCTCCACCGTTTGTGCCCCATATCCTTGGCCCATAATGGCCCATACGACACCGGCTGACAACACAGACGGCCCTATACATATCCGCTTCATGGAAACCCTCACACCCACAGCAACTGGGCTTATTAAGAATAAATCTTGATAAGCATGAAGCGATTTTAGGGGGCAACCTGGAGGGGACTGATCGCTAGCCGGAGTTTTTGCGATCGCTAGCCGGAGTTTTTACCCCATTGGTCCAATACTGCTTTTGAAAAGCAGACTGATACACCTTAGGATTCACCCCAAACTTACGTCGAAAGGCCGCTGCAAAGGAACCTCGGTTAGCAAATCCTACGGCTGCTGCCACCCTGGTCACTGTCATTTGATTTGCATGGAACAGTCGGGCAGCCTGTTCCAGGCGGTGATTGTGCAGGTAGCCAAACACGGTGGTGCCAAATGCCTGTCGGAACCCTCGCTTAAGTTTACAATCATTAATGCCTACTTGGCGTGCCAGAGAGAGTAACGACGGTGGTGTGTGAATGTTGCGAATTAAGATATCTTTAGCCTGGTGAATGCGGCTAATATCTTCTGGCTTCAGCTGACGCCCCTTAACAGAAGAATCTAAGGGCAAGGATATTTTTAGCTGATCCAGGTGGAGGGCAATCAGCTCCAGTCCCTTACTTTCTAAATACAGCCGTCGAGCTGCTCCTTGGTAGGGACATTGCAGAATTTGCTGCAGTGCGATCGCCATTAGCGGTGTAGTTTTTCCCATAGCAAAATAGGGATCAACATTCTC
>CALCTI010000350.1 GCA_937894105.1 uncultured cyanobacterium | reverse complement strand
GGGTGACGCCCCCTTTCAAAATAAAATTGCGTTCTTTGCTGAAGGCCTGCCCTGACTGGGCGGTTAGACGATCGCCCCCGCGCTCCAGCACCACCCCCTCTTGCAAATCAAAGACCCCCAGCTGCGGCTGCCAACTTCCCTTCTCCCCCTCAAAGACGCCCCCATCGCGCAGGTCTTTAATTTTGATGCCCCCCGCCAGGCGCAAAATGATTCCGTTCTGCTCCACAACCCCCTGGGTTGCCTGCACTTCGTATACCGCTTCCCCGTCCTGATAAAGCTTGCCCTTTGGATTCTTAAGCTGCCCCTTTTGGCGATCGCGAGAATACCGCGCCTCATCCGCCGACACCTCCCACAGGGGCTCTCCATCATCCCCAGACCGGTTCAGGTTAACGTCCTCAAAAACCAAATCCCCTTCAAAGTCCTCCACCGACGCCTCAGACTCATCACCATCCGACGAACCCGACGGTCCACTGCTACACGCCCCCAGTCCCAGCGCCAATATCAGGGCGATCGCCCCCAGCGGACGCGCCACAACCAGACAAAATTGAACCAAACGAGCCATCGCCACTCTCACCGCCGGTAAGGGATTGTGCCGCCAAGACCACTGAGTTTAACGTTATTGCCGCAAAGCACGGCGCAAACACCAGTTCGGTTGATTGGCAACATCCTGTCAAGTCTATCGCGATCGCCCCGTCCGAGACAGCACAATAGCCGCCCTTGAAAATTCAGCCGCGTCAATAGCAGTCAACAATCACGGAGCAAAATCACGGAGCAGTTCCAGCATTATGGAGCAGGCTGCCCCTGCGTCTATAAGGTTCCTAAGCTAGGGAGTGCGCACTTGCACAAGCCCCTAGGATGCATTGTTATCGTCCTAGATTTCGTCTTCCTAGGGCTTAGGTTTCAAGAGCGTATGTTCTGTTCCTAGACTTCGTCTTCCGATAAAGGGCGGTAGGTGTATTGATGGCGGGAATTTTTCTGAATATCGCCCTTGATATAGTCCAAATCAATATAGCGGTCTGCCACATTAATTAAGCTGTCGCTCGTCATGGACCGCAGGCTAACCACCTCAACCCTAACGCCGCGATAGCTCACCGCATTCACCGCATACGCCAAGTACCCAACGCCAATAACCAGCACCGCCGTCTCGTAAGCTCCCACCAGCGCCATCATGTCCACGGCAATTTCCACATCCAAATTTGCCTTCTTCGAACCATCAGGCAACTGCACCAAATCTTTGGCGATTACCCGATAGCCATTGCGGCGCATCCACAGCAAAAATCCCTGCTGTTTTTCGTTCGTGCGATCTACCCCTGTATAGAAAAATGAGCGCAACAGCCGAGACCCGGAGGTCAGGCGACTTAGCAGCTTGGTGTAATCGATTTCTATACTGAGTTGAAGTGCGGCGTAAAACAGGTTGGAGCCATCAATAAAAATAGCGACTCTGCCTCGATTTTCCAACACTTGCTCCGGAGTGAATAGGGGATGACGGCTCAGATTTTCTGTCATTCGCCAAAGGTCCTAAATATATAGGTTTTTTATGTAAATAAAAAGCAGCTTGGACTTCATCTTTCCCTTAGAAAGGCGATTCCAATTTATAGCTCTATCTATAGACCTATCATGGACGAATTTATGCTGACCGTCCCCCCTTCTTAGGCAAAATTAAGCAATAGATTACGCAAGATCTATCTTTTGAAATACCGGTTGAGGTTTCTCCATAATTTGCCCAGCGCTTAATATTCCCCATTGACCATGGTTGTTGAGAGCGATCGCCCCTTCTTCTTTCAAATTACTAAAGGAAACGTCATAACCTAACTGCTTATAAATTGCCTCGCTTAAGGTTGGCGTAACGGGAGATAACCAATAAGCCGCCAGACGCACTGCCTCTAGGACCGCATAGAGATTTTCTTCCACTACCGCTCGTTCTTCCTCTTTATAGCTTGTCCAGGGAGCCCGCTCATCTAAATACTTATTCCCTGCCTGCGCCAGTCCTAAAACAGCTCCACAGGCTTGGTGAAATGCCACTTTTTCATAGGCATTAACCACCTGGGTTTCTAACTCTTCCCCACGCGATCGCAACCCATCACTATCTGGAACCACCACCTCTGGAACCTTACCGTCGCAATACTTATGAGCCATCCGCAAAGTACGGTTTAGCAGGTTTCCTAAATCATTAGCTAGATCAGCATTTAAAACATTTACAAACCGCGTTTCATTAAAATCTCCGTCACGCCCAAACTCAATTTCTTTCAAAAAGTAATAGCGCACCCCATCAGATTGATAGCGCTCCGTTAGCTCAAAAGCATCAAGGGCATTACCGGTACTTTTTCCCATCTTCAATCCATCTTTAGTTAGAAATCCGTGGATAAAAAGCTTCTGCGTTACCTCTAATCCGGCAGACATCAACATTGCCGGCCAATAAAGGGCATGAAAGCGAGAAATATCCTTACCGATAATATGTAAATTAATGGGCCACCAACGCTTTAAAGCGTTATCAAGGGTCGGTTCGTCATCAGGATCCAACAGCGCCGTTACATACCCTAAAAGGGCATCAAACCAAACATAAATGGTATGGTCCGGGTCTGTAGGGAAAGGGAACCCCCAGGCCAAATTCACCCGAGACACGGAAAAGTCCTGAAGCCCCTGCTTCATAAAGCTCAGAACCTCATTACGACGGCTTTCTGGCTGAATCATATCTGGGTTGGTGGCATACAATTTTTCCAACTTTTCTTGATATTTTGACAGTCGAAAAAAGTAATTTGATTCGTCTCGCCACTCTGCCTTCTGATTCGTATGGGTTGCGCAATATTTCTCTTCATTCAGATCGCGCTCTTCCTTAAACTCCTCACAGGCAACACAGTACCAACCCTGCTGCTCTCCCAGGTAAATATCTCCCTTGTCCCAAACCCGCCGAAAAAATTCCTTAACGATGCCGTGGTGCCGATCATTAGTCGTACGGCTAAAGCGATCATATTTGATATTAAGTCTCTCCCAAAGGCGGTTGAACTCATCAACCATTTCATCGCAGTGCGCCTGAGGTTCCATTTCACGCCCCTGGGCCGTCCGCTCAATTTTTTGTCCATGTTCATCGGTGCCGGTAATAGACAGCACTGATCGCCCCCGCAGCCGATAAAACCGAGCTAAGGCATCTGCCGCCATCGTAGTGTAGGCACTGCCAATATGAGGTCGCCCGTTAACGTAATACAAGGGAGTGGTTAGAGCAAAGGTGGCGGCTTCGGTTCCAGTGTTGGGTGCGGGAGTCGTCATAAAAGGGGCGTTACTAACGATGGATTCACACCTCAAATTCTAAAGGGATGGTTTACCCTTTGGACGCTTAGTTCCGCGTAAGTCTCGTTCTAGAGCGTTAGGAGGAGGAACTTTAGAGCAAAGGGGCGACGCAAGACCATTGCGGGGTATTGGACTTAATCAATTAGGTACTGGGGTGGATAATTAAGTTTTTGGCGACGAACTTTTAGACTTAATCTTGTTGGAAACTAAACTTGCCGAGAAGATATGTCAAAAGGATTCAATATTTAATTTTAATCATCACAAGGGGAGCTGAAATAAAAGGGGTTAAAGCAGAGCGGCAAACGCTCTTTGCGATCGCCTCATCCCAGCGTTATTTCAAAACAGCCGTCGTCGCTTAATAATTAATACAAATTAAAGTCAAAAGAAAATTTTACTAGACTAATTCAATTCGACTTTTCACTTAAGCAACAATCTCACCTCCTGGCAAGACGTGGATCGGTTCAACCTCAAGAGGATCGTCAAACTTCCCTTGAGCATCGAATTATCCTCGAACTGTATGGATTTCTGATGCAGAATTGAGAACTAAATCGAAAAGAATCTCTGAATTTAAGAGCTGATGATCTTCTCTTTTTGTTACTCTGCACAACATAAGTTAGGCTTCTGGGAGTTGTCTTTGTTGTGCCGTGGATACTTTGATTTCTCCTGCTGATAAAGTTGTCAGTCTTCGGAAGGTCTGTATTTCATCAGTCTTTGAAAAATACACAATCTGTCCACAGATTTCCTTAAATCAAAATAAATTCGCCAACGTGAGATTGACTAATATCAAAAATGCTATTTTCATTGGCAATCTGATTCAGTAAGATCGCAATATCACTTCAAAAATTAGATATTAGATCTACATCTGGGTTTTGGCTCTGCACGCCGTCTTTACTAAATAACAACTTTACTTGCTTCAAGTTACTAGAAACGGTATTCATGACTATAAATTAGTAGCCCTGTCAACTTTATTAATTCAAAGTTTCCATGATTCGTCGATTTATATCCGGGACTGTGTCTCGGGCGCTAGGGTTGCCAAGTGTGACCCAGCTTGAGCAGCAGTTAACTGCTTGTCGCAACGAACTGGAGACGGTCAACCGCCAACAGCAGGCGGTATACAACGTCATCAGCAAAATTCGCGCGTCTCTGGATACAAAAACTATCTTTTGCACTGCTACCAAGGAAACTTGCCGACTTTTAGGGATTGAGCGAGTTACGGTGTATCGCTTTACGTCTGAGTGGAGTGGCGAATTTGTCGATGGCTTTGAATTTATTGAGCCCGGTTGGGAGGAGCTGAGTGTATGGAAAAAAGGATCCACTTGGAACGATACTTACCTTAAAGAAACAACGGGCAACGGTTTTCAGAAAAGTAAGGCCCTTTATATTTCTGATGTTTATGAAGCGAATCTGTCTCCGTGTCATGTGGAAACCTTGGAGCGGTTTGGTATTCGTGCCTATGCAACGTGTCCGATTTTTGTGGGTGAAAAGCTTTGGGGCATTTTGGGGGCTTATCAACATTCGGAACCTCATCAGTGGAAAGAGCATGAAATGATGTTTCTGTCCCAGGTGGCGTCGCAGTTGGGATTTGCGGTTAAACAGTCCCAGTTGTTGAAGAATACGAGGGACAAGGCACTGGCGCTCAAGCAGGCTAATGCGCTTCAGGGATTGTTGCTACAACTGACCGCTGAAATTCGCGATTCCCTTGAGTTGGATGTGTTGTTTAAAACGACGGTAAAGGAGGTGCGCCGGGTTATGGGGGCGGACCGCGTTGGTATTTTTCGCTTTGATTTGGAGACGAAGTATCATTGCGGCGAGTTTATTGCGGAGAGTGTTTTGCCCGCTTATGGCTCAGCGCTGTCGTGCAAAGTTCGCGATCGCTGTTTTGGAGATCAGTATTTCAAGCTTTATCAGCAGGGGCGATTACAGATTCTAAATGATATTCGCGCTGCTGGTTTGTCCGATTGTCATATTGAAATTTTGCAGCAGTTTCAAATTCAGGCGCAAATTATTGTGCCTTTGTTTGATGGAGAAATTCTTTGGGGGTTATTGTGTATCCACCAGTGTGGCGACACGCGTCGTTGGCTGACTACGGAGGTGGATTTTGTGCGGCAGCTGGCGGCGCAGTTTAGTGTGGCATTGGACCATGCAAATTTACATTCCCAGGTTAGGTCTCAGGCGGATCGGTTGGTAGGGATGGTGCGATCGCTGGAGACGTTAAATGCTGAGCTGCGGGAAATCGGCAAGGTGGATAAGCTAACGCAAATTCCTAACCGCCGCGCCTTTGATGACTGTAATCATGAAGAGTGGCTGTTGATGATGCAGCAGCGGCGACCGTAGACGGTGATTTTGATTGATATTGATTTTTTAAAGTGCTATAATGATGAGTTTGGACATGTGGAGGGCGATCGCTGTTTGCAACAGGTGGCCCAGGCAATTTACAAGACGGTGAGCGCTTTTTCTGGTTTGGCGGCTCGCTATGGTGGCGAAGAGTTTGCGGCGGTTTTGCCTTGCACCGGGCGCGAAAGTGCGGTGGCGATCGCTCAGCAAATTAAGCAAACCATTCAAGATTTGGGCATCCCGGCCCCGGGTGCCATCCATCGCCACGCGGATATGGTGACCGCTAGCCTTGGTGTCGCCAGCATGATTCCCGAGGCTGGGCGATCGCCCCAATGTTTGGTGGAACTTGCGGATATAGCCCTATACCAAGCGAAAGAAGACGGGCGCAACACCTGGCGCACCTTTCAATCTCAAAAACCGTTCCCAGGAAATGATCGCTCAGTGCTGAAAAATAAGCAGACGAAAAACGACAAGATTAAAAACGACAAGCCCGTATCCTGACTTAGGCTAATCCCGCCGCCATCGCCCGAATAATATCCCCTCGCGTTAGGATGCCTACCACCTTGCCCGTTTCGTCCAAAACTGGTAGCCGAGGAACCCCGTCGCCGTGCAGCTCCCGACTGGCATCTCGCAACGTTGCCGTAGGTGTGGTGGTTTTCACCTTGGAGGTCATCGCTTCAGAGACCGTGGCCCCCATCGCCTTATGTAATTCTTGCTCGAAGGTTACAGGGTTTTTGAGGTAAATAACGCTGTCTAAAATGGTGATGTAAGGCGGAATTTCTACCCCCGATTCTTGCCAAATCAGGTCGGTTTCAGAAATAATTCCCACCAGTTTTCCTTGGTCGTCTAAGACGGGCATACCGCTAATGCGATGCTGTGCCAACAGTTGAATCGCCTCTTTCATGGGCGTTTCTGGTGCAACTGTAATCGGATCGCGGCTCATGACATCGGCAACGGTGGCGGGCATAGATGGTTGTCCTGGGTACTTTAAGAGGGCTTTTTCTGTGTCTCGATTCTAGGCGATCGCCGCGAGACTTTATTGGGGCGTCCTAAGGAATCTGGCGTAAAAAATGGGGATAAGATGATTACAGTACTCAAATTTCATCGCCTTTAGTTTTCTTTTCTATTGACGACTCTACGAACACTATGG
>CALCTI010000349.1 GCA_937894105.1 uncultured cyanobacterium | reverse complement strand
AAAACGAAAAGATCAGGTAAGGTTCAAGCCCCCACAAGATCCTACGCCGAAATCTTTAGCGCGTCCCCATAGCCAACAATTCTAAAAATTTGCCATGAAAACTTTTTCCCTTGTGTCCGTTAAAAACACCTCCAATCGTCTGGTAGCGGCTTTGCTCAGCACAGTCCTAATCACCAGTTGTGGCGCTCCCAGCACTGACAGTGCAAACGGTGGCGCCGCAGAAGCTGCCTCTAGCGACGGAGGCGTGTGTGCGCCCGAGTTTGCCGAAATTGACTTCGGCATTATCTCCACCGAATCCCAGGAAAACTTGGAGGAACTGTGGGAGCCGCTTTTGAAGGATATGGAAGAAAAAATGGGTCGCCCGATTAACGGTTTCTACGCCACTGACTATGCGGGGGTGATTGAAGCCATGGGCGCGGGTAAAATCCAAATCGCCTGGTACGGCGGCAAATCTTACATCGAAGCGGCTAAGCGGTCTGGGGCGATCGCCTTTGCCCAAACCGTAGACACCGACGGTGACAAGGGATACGTGGCTCACCTGATTACCAACAAAGCCAATCCCATTGTTGCGGCGATCGACTTAGAAGCGGGTGACGGTGACCAATACATCATCGAAAACGCTGGTGACCTATCCTTTGCCTTCAACGATCCCAACTCCACCTCTGGCTTCCTGGTACCCAGCTACTACATATTTGCCCAGAACGCCATTACCCCCGAGGAAGCGTTTGAGGATTTGGTATTCTCCGGCAGCCACGAGGCCACGGCTCAGGCGGTGGTCAACAACCAAGTGGATGTGGCCACCAACAATAGCGAAGCTCTAAAGCGTTTAAAAGCCACAGATGCGGAGGCCTTCGAGCAAGTGCAAATCATCTGGACCTCCCCGGAAATTCCTAACGATCCCATGGCGTACCAGGAAGATATTCCCGAGTGTTTGAAGGAGAAATTCAAGGACTTTTTCCACAATTACGACAACAAAGCGGTGCTTGATCCTTTGGACTGGTCTGGCTTTGATCCCACCGAGGATGCTAAGTGGGACCCTATTCGAGAGTTGGATGTGGCAAAGCGTATGGAAGAGGTAAAAAACAACGAGGGTTTAAGTGAAGAGGATAAGGCGACCCAACTAGAGGAGCTGGAAAAGGAGCTAGAAGCACTGAAGTAAAGGTTGATTTCGCCAGAATCGGGCTTCTCTGCTACCCAAGGGAAAACGAGGGGAGAGCCTTATCCTGATGGCGATGTTCAACATTTCAGCGCCCCATAAAGGGTATGAGAGTTCCCCATTCCCTTGTGAAAGGGGGCTTTATTGACATTATTTTTTTGTTTCGGTGGATTTGTTATGGGAAATGTTCGACCCTTGGATCAGTCTGGAGTAAATCTGTCTGAAGCGGATTATTCGCCTAAAGTTCAAAAGATGCTGTCCCAGGAAAAGCCCTTTTGGACTCCTTGGACCATTGGTAGTTCTGTGGTGGCGATCGCCGTTATCACCTACACAGGAATCCTTAGCGACCTAAGCTTTATTGAGCTATTTGAAGGGGTCGGTGAAATGGTGAAATTGGTGGTCAAATTTTTTCCACCCAACTTCACCCGCTGGCAAAACTATCTCCAAGCCACCATCGAAACCATTGCCATGGGCATTTGGGGCACGTTGCTAGCGGTTATCGTAGGGGTTCCCCTGGCAATTTTGGCGTCGGAAAATGTGTGTCCCCCTTGGGTGGTATTCCCAGTGCGGCGGGTGCTGGACGCCATGCGAGCCATTAACGAATTGGTATTCGCCCTGGTTTTTATTGTGGCAGTGGGCTAAGGACCTTTCGCCGGAGTGTTGGCGCTATTTGTGCACACGGCGGGCGCCTTGGGCAAGTTGTTTTCTGAGGCGATCGAGGCGATCGATCCAGGGCCGGTAGAAGGCATTCGCGCCACAGGGGCCACTAAGGTTCAGGAAATTGTCTTTGGCGTGATTCCCCAGGTGATGCCCCTGTGGACTTCGCTAACCTTGTACCGTTTGGAAGCTAATGTGCGATCGGCATCGGTGCTGGGCATTGTCGGTGCTGGGGGGATTGGCGTTACTTTGTACCAAAACTTCCGCGCGTTTAACAATCCCAACGTGTGCGCAATGCTAATTATTTTGGTTGTTACCTTGGTCATTATCGACACCGTTTCCTCCCGCATTCGCAACCGCCTTGTGTAAACGTTGCACATTTCGAAAGCCCTTTAAGATCAGTATTGATAACACTTAGAGTTAGCGGTTTTATTCCCTAACTTTTGAGGATACCCCCACGGTACCCCCATATTAAGGGGGGAAGCTGGGTTTAGGCGGCGATAGCAAACACAGTACAGGGAAAAAATAAGATGCGAATGCTGTATTCCTTACAGGACAGTAATTTCGGTTCTGTCGCAAAAAGATAATTTAGACAGGGCTGCTCCCTATTTGTATGGTCCG
>CALCTI010000348.1 GCA_937894105.1 uncultured cyanobacterium | reverse complement strand
AATTTTTTGTCTCTTGTTGATCTAATAATAGTTTGAGTTCCCAATTATTATTTTGAGATATGCAAAAATTGTCATCGCTCTGTTCTAGGGCTGCTATCAATGTAAATCTCAAATCAATCTCAAATCAATCTCAAAGTCTTGCTCCATAAGCTTTATAGCCCCGAGTTCGTTTTTTTTACAGGGCACGGAACTCTCCACTGGGCAAGGTTTCTGAGAGTGCTTGACGACGCACCCTCGCCCCTAAAAGCCAAAATCTGAAATGAACGTTTACGACAAATCACCTTGGGGAAACAAATGCCCTATAAAGGCAATGTACAGACAGTAGCGATTGACGCGATCTGACGCGCTGAGGTTATATGAGCTTTTTAAATTCGATTATGTCAGCGGTGGAAAACCCCAACACCATGGGCTCCATGGGACAAGTGGCTGGGATTTTAGGTGCCGTTAACGGCGTGGCTGAGCAAAATGGTGTTGATAAAAACACCATGCAGTCGGTGGTTGGGGTCGTTGGCAAGTACGTGCAGGGCGGACTTCAGCAGAAGAAATCCCAGGGGGATGCTCAGCAGGTGCAGGATTTGGTTAGCCAATTTGCGGGCACCCAACCGAGCGAGCAAGCGTTGACGTCAATCTTAAGCGCGCCTCAAATTGAGGGTTTGGTCGGCGAGCTGGAAAAAATGACCGGTTTGGATGCGGGGACCGTGCGCGGTTTGTTGCCGGCGGCGGTGCCCCTGGTGCTGAATTTGCTGAAAACGGGCGAAACGAAGCAGGAGGGCAGCACCGATAATTCTTTGCTATCCAGCTTCCTAGACAGTGACGGCGACGGTGATACGGACCTGTCCGATGTGATGGGAATGGCGAATATGGCGGCGAAGTTTTTCGGCTAGGGATTGGCTAATGTTGGACCGTTAATTGCGGAGAGGGGGCGATCGCCGTTGGGAGGATAATAGCGGTGCTTTTTATCCGAAACCCCGATGGACGCTGATAGAACCGGTGCAATTTCCTGGCGATCGCCCCGCCAATACGAAGACATCCTCTACACCAAGGGGGCAGGCATCGCCAAAGTTGCCATCAACCGCCCCCACAAACGCAATGCCTTCCGCCCAAAAACCGTGGTGGAACTCTATGACGCCTTGTGTGATGCCCGCGAGGATCCAGAAATCGGCGTCATCTTTTTAACGGGCGTAGGTCCCCACACTGACGGGAAATATGCGTTCTGCGCCGGAGGTGACCAAAGTGTGCGCGGCAAGGCGGGCTATGTGGATGAGGGGGGCGTGCCTCGGCTGAATGTGTTGGATTTACAGCGGCTGATTCGGTCCATTCCCAAGGTGACGATCGCCCTGGTGGCCGGCTATGCGATCGGTGGTGGGCATGTGCTGCACCTGCTGTGTGACCTAACCATCGCCGCTGATAACGCCATTTTTGGACAAACGGGCCCCAAGGTGGGCAGCTTTGACGGAGGCTTTGGCGCAAGCTACATGGCCCGGGTGGTAGGACAAAAAAAGGCGCGGGAAATTTGGTTTCTCTGTCGTCAGTACGACGCCCAGCAGGCGTTAGAGATGGGCTTGGTTAATACGGTGGTGCCGGTGGAGGAGCTGGAAGCGGAGGGCATTCGCTGGGCCCAGGAGATTTTGACCAAAAGCCCCATCGCCATTCGCTGCTTAAAATCTGCCTTTAATGCGGACTGTGACGGTCAAGCGGGACTCCAGGAGCTAGCGGGCAACGCCACGATGCTGTACTACATGACTGAAGAGGGCAGCGAGGGGAAACAGGCATTTTTGGACAAGCGATCACCCGACTTCAAACAATATCCCTGGCGCCCCTAAAAACACATTTCTCCCCTTAATAAGGGGTGATTAAGGGGGGATCTTTAACCTGCGGGGCTTTTTTCCGAAACTTTGTCTGTGGCTAAAACTTGTGAAAATCCCCTCTTGTTAAGGGGGGATTTTCGTTTGGCTCCTTACGCCTCGCCCTCGGGCACAAAATCTAACGCCGCCGAATTCATGCAGTAGCGCTGACCGGTGGGCTTAGGACCATCGTTAAACACGTGCCCCAGGTGAGCATCACACACGGCGCACAGCACCTCAGTACGCGTCATAAAAAGGCTGCGATCGCTCTTGGTCGCGATATTCTCATCCACGGACGGCGACCAGAAACTGGGCCAGCCAGTGCCAGACTCATACTTGGCATCGGACTTAAACAGCTCACAGCCACAGCAAATGCAGTTATAAGCGCCCTGTTCCTTATTGTCCCAATACTGCCCGGTGAAAGCTCGCTCGGTGCCATGTTGGCGAGCGACTTTATATTGCTCAGGAGTTAACTGAGCTTTCCACTCTTCGTCGGTTTTTTGAACTTTTTTAGTCTCAGTTTCTGCCATGGTTCGGTAAGAAATTTACGATAAAAACTACGAAAAAATTCGGTTAAATCCCTCGTCTGCTGGGATGGTAACGCACTTGGTCCACCCTGGCGCGACGGCGGTTCCCACTGGAAAACCGAACTAATCGGGACTAATTACCTCCTTAAATTGCTTGCCTGCCGAAAAAGCAGGTACCTGGGTGGCTTCAATTTGTAGCTTTTCACCGGTTTTGGGATTGCGCCCTTCGCGGGCTTTGCGATCGCGCCGTTCAAAGGTGCCAAATCCCACCAGAGTTACTTTTTCACCAGCAGCCACCGCGTCCATAATCACGTCTACAGTGGCGCTTACAACGGCATCAGCATCTTTGCGAGATACATCGATGCGATCAGTAATAGATTTAATCAATTCAGCCTTATTCATGGGATGGGCAAAGTCTTATTCAGACTGGGTTTGTAGCGATTCTCATTTCAATCTAGATCAGCTTTTCTAAGAGTGACAATAAAAGTGGTGACTTGCTGAACTTTCATCCCTTTCTTTCACCCCGTCCCTTGCGTCCCTTTTTGATGAGATCGCCCCTTCGCGAGCCCTCGTTTTACTCAAACCCCATTCATAGGGTCGAAAATTCACCCCAAAATTGTCATAAAGCCCCCAAAAAACCTTAAAAATTCCCGAAAACCATTGTAGGAATTTGGCACAATAATCCTCCCCAGTGCCACAATTAGTAGTTAGCTGCATTTGTTAGGGTTTCTATTACTAACTGCCTGCTCTTCTTCCCAATCATGCCAACCTGACTTTCCCCGGCGTTGCCTATGCGCCCCATTGCCCAGCCATCCAGTCGCGTCTCACCCCAGGGTGGATCCGCGCGCGTTAAAGCGCCCCAGCCTTCGTCCGCTCCCACATTGCGCCCCTATCAAACCAAGGTGGTAAACGGGGTTTACGAAAAAATTTCGGCGGGGTTCAATCGCATTGGCATTTTAGCCGGCACCGGCGCGGGTAAGACCGTGATTAGCGGTCAAATTTGTGCCCATGCGCGACGGCTGGGGCTGCGGCTGATGTTTGTGGTGCACCTGGATGTGCTGGTGGGGCAAACGGCGGATAAGTTGCGATCGTTTGGGCTGGAGTGCGGATTTATTAAGGCTGGCTGGAAGGAGGACCCCACTGCGCCCATCCAAATCGCTAGCGTGCAAACCCTGGCCCAGCGCGACTGGTGGCGGGATTGGCAGGCGCAAATTGTGTTTTACGACGAAGCCCACACCACCTTGTTTAGCCAGGTGGGGCAGGAGATTTTGGAAGAGGTGTATCCTCGGGCGGTGCATTTGGCCATGACCGCCACCCCTTATCGTTTGGGACAGGGGCAGTTGGGGGATCTTTTGCAAACCTATGTGGCGGCACCGGTGCCCTCGGAGTTGCAAAGGATGGGTTTTTTGGCTCCCATGCGTTATTTTGGGCTGCCAGCGGAGGGGCAGGTGGAGCTGGGGGAGGTGCCCCTGGTCGATGGGGATTTTGAAATGAGGGGGCTGAAAAATGCCTGCGATCGCCCAGAACTGATCACCCGCGTGGTGGAAGAATGGTGCCGCCTAACGCCCAATAAACGCACGATCGCCTTTTGTGTGGATGTGGAGCATGCCAAACACGTGGCGGAAGCTTTTAACGATGCGGGTATTCCGGCGGATATGGTGGCGGGCAGCACCTCTCGGAAGGATCGCCAGCGTCTTTACTCGGCGCTGGGCGCCGGGGAGCTGATGATTTTAACGTCCTGCAATGTCATTAGTATTGGCTTCGACGAGCCCAGCGTGGAGGTGGGATTGTTGCTGCGTCCCACCCAGTCCACTGCCCTGCATCAGCAGCAAATCGGGCGGGTAATGCGTATTTCACCGAAGACGGGCAAAGTCTGCGGCTTGATTTTGGACCAGGCGGGCAATTTAAGTCGTTTAGGTTTTCCCGAAGATATTGAACGTTACGACTTGCCCGTTAGTGATGATGACGAAAGGAAAGTGCCGGTGGGGCGGTCCAAGCTGAAAGGCTGTCCTGACTGTGGCGCGTGGGTGAATTTGTCGGCGGTGGATTGTCCTGAATGTCCCCATTCCTGGGCGAGCGAGCCGACGGTGTCTGCTCAGGATTTAATTGAGCTATGGCCGCGAGAGCGGTTTAAGTCTGTTGACGATGTGGCGATTCTTTGTAAGCTTTTCCATTATCTGCGCCAGCAAAATTATTCTAAGGGGCGGGCTCCTCACCAGTGCGATCGCGCCTTTTACCAGCTCACCAATCGCCTGCCAGAGGAAAATTGGTATTCTGGCGCAATTTTTGGCATCGAGCCCACGTCTAATAATTATGTGGATTACAAGGTTTATTTGGAGCGGGTGGCGTTTCGGTTAAAGAAGGATCTGACCTGGGCAATGGACGAATTCAAAAAGGAATTTGGACACATTACTTGGTCTTAGTCCAAATCAAGTTGGCAATCTCAAAAACCGTTGCTCAGGGGCACTGCCCCTGAAACCCTGCCAAAGGGGCAGCGCCCCTCTGGACTCCCAGTGAAAGTGTTTGGGTTTACTTGGCGGCCGCCACAAAGCGATCTACTAAGGGCGCAACTTCACTTGCGTCATGCCAAGCGCCGATTTCCACGGCTTTCTTTTGCAGGTTCTTGTAAGTGCGGAAGAATTCAGCAATTTCCTCCAGGCGGTGGGGCGCGATGTCTTTGATGCTCTTCACTTCTGCATATCGAGGATCGTCGACGGGCACACACAGCATTTTCTCGTCTGCTTCGCCGCCGTCAATCATATCCAAATAGCCAATGGGGCGAGCCGCAATCACACAGCCGGGGAAGGTGGGTTCATCCATAATCACCATCCCATCCAGTGGGTCACCATCGTCCGCCAAGGTGTTTGGAACAAAACCGTAATCGAAGGGATACACAACGGAGGAATACATCACCCGATCTAGCGCAAACGCCTGCATATCTTTGTCATACTCGTACTTGTTCTTGGAGCCGCCGGGGATTTCAATCAGCACGTTGACAATGCCGGGCTTGGGTTGAGCAGGAATTTTGGACAGATCCATGGCGCTTGAATTTAATGACAATATCTCGTGTTAAGCGCTCCAAAAATCCCATGGACTGAGGGCGATCGCCACAAAACCACCTAAAAGTCCCCTGAAACAATCCAGCTCTACATACTAAATTCGGTCTTAAGCTGGACCACCCACTGCTGAATCCGGGGCGCGCTTAATTCCGATTGATTGTCTTCATCCAGCGCTAGGCCCACAAACTTGCCCCCGCGATCGCCCAGGGACTCAATAAAGTCGTAGCCTTCAGTGGGCCAATACCCCACCGTTTCCCCTTTCAAGCTGGCAATCTTCTCCTCAATAATGCCGATCGCATCTTGAAAAGTCGCCGGATAGCCCACCTGGTCGCCGGTGCCAAAATAAGCCACCTTTTTGCCGTCAAAGGACACCCCATCCAACTGCTTCAAAAAGCGATCCCAATCGGGCTGCAAATCGCCCACTTCCCTAGTGGGGCAGCCGTCAATCACACACTGGTAATTGGCAAAATCTGCCACGCTGCACTCACCCACGTTATGCAAGGTCACAGCACCGTCGCCGAATTCCTTTTGAATTTTCTGGGCGGCGTTTTTGGTCTCGCCCGTGGAACTCCCGTAAAACAATCCAATTTTTGACATTTTTTATTTCCGCCTATGTTTTTTTAGCTGCGCTGGTTTCTCAACGTTAGTTTCTGGGGGCTGTCATCAATTAAATCTCTAATAGGCCTTACGCAAAAATCGCTGAAACTATTGAAATTTCCTGATGGATTGGTGGCTCAAAAAGTGAAGTTGCGTTAAGGTGCGTAAGTCCTGTCTAAGTTAAGATCCGTGAGGGTTTCAGCCCCTAGCATTCTTGTTTCTAAAAGGCGTGTACTCCCCATTGGGCAAGGCTGCTGAAGCTTAATTGATGACAATCCCTAAAAAGCTTAAAAAATTTGGGCAAAATTGCCTCGGTGGAAATTTCTAACCTTTGGCGATCGCCAAAGCCGCCTCCAATCGAGCCTTCGCCACGCCACGCTGATGGAGAATCAACCACGATGGCACCATCTCCGGTCCTTGCATAGTTCCCATCAACGCCGCCCGCAGCGATCGCATTACCAATCCTTTTTTAACGCCCTTCTCTTTGGTCACCTGCTTGATCAACCCCATCGCTCCGTCAGAATCCAAGATGTCCGGTAAGCCGCCGATAATGCCTTGGATAACCTGGTCCACGCCGTCGTTTGCTAGCTGCGATCGCGCCTTTTCGTCGTATTCCACCGCATCTTTGAAGAACAACTCAGCCGTCGGAGCCGCCTCATCCAACCGCGTCAGGGAAGTGCGCAACAGCTCGGCCAACGGATTAAGCCATTCCGCATCCGCATCCACATCAAAGGTAAAGCCCGCCTCTTTCCAGTAGGGCTCCACCAACGGCAACAGCTCGGCGGGCTCCAGCTTGTGCAAATACTGGGAATTGAGCCAGTTCAGCCGATCCCAATCAAACTTCGCCCCAGCCTTATTCACCCGGTCAAAACTGAAGCCCGCCGCCGCTTCCGCCAGGGTAAATACCTCCTGGGTAGACTCTTCCGGAGACCAGCCCAACAGGGTCATATAGTTACCCAAACCCTCCGCCGTGTAGCCCATGGCTTTGAAATCGGAAATGGAGGTAACGCCGTCCCGCTTAGATAGCTTGCGCCCTTCCGTATTCAGAATTAGGGGAGTGTGGGCAAACTCAGGAACGGTGCCGCCGAGGGCCTCGTACAGCAAAATTTGCTTGGCGGTATTGGCAATATGGTCTTCCCCGCGAATCACGTGGCTGATGTTCATATCCGTGTCGTCGACAACCACCGCCAGGTTATACAGGGGCTGGCCAATGCCGTCCCCCGCTGCCCGGGCGATCGCCATATCGCCACCCAAATCGGCAGCTTTCCAGGTGACCGTACCCCGCACCATATCTTTCCAAGAAACCACGCGATTATCGTCAATTTTGAAGCGAATCACCGGCTGGCGACCTTCGTCGATATAGGACTGCTCCTGCTCCGGCGTCAGGTTACGGTGGCGATTGTCATAGCGGGGAGCCTGCTTACGAGCTTTTTGAGACTCCCGCAGCTCCGTCAATTCTTCGGCGCTGGTGTAGCACTTGTAAGCCAGCCCGGCGTCTAATAGTTTTTGAATCGCTGCGCGGTATAGGTCCAGGCGCTTGGATTGGTAGTAGGGACCCTCATCCCAGTCCATTCCCAGCCATTTCAGCCCTTCAAAAATATTGTCGGTGTATTCCTGACGCGATCGCTCCTGGTCCGTATCCTCGATGCGCAGAATAAACGTGCCCTGATGACGGCGGGCGAACAACCAATTAAACACAGCGGTGCGAGCCGTGCCAATGTGCAAATTTCCAGTGGGGCTTGGGGCCAAACGTACGCGAACAGACACAGCGTTCTCTACTTCCAGGGCTTAAATAACAGCAAAATTTCCCGGTCGCTATCTGGCAGCTATGACAGGGAGTTTTGATTGTAACGTTGGCGTGGCGATCGCCGACAAAGACTTTTCCCCAGGCACCGACCGTGGACGATCGCGGATTCTAACGATCCCATCTACGTGCACCCTGCGCTTTACTTATCGCCAGCGTACCCCCAGCGAAAACGCCCAACACTGCCACTCGTAAAGTGTTCCACGTTACCGTTAATGTTACAGACCTTCAACTTTTTTATAGTCCATCCCCTAATGACGCGATAATTTGAACTACTTCAAAACAAGGAGAAGCTGCGAATATTTCGCATTAAGTTTCTCGATTCTGAATGGCGCATGAGCAACGCACACTTAGGCGACCAAACTTAGGCGACGTTATATAACCACTGGACCGTTTAAATATGAGCAGCAACCTAGCAACAAAATTACGCGAAGGCACTCAAGAAGTTCACACCATGGCAGAGAACATGGGATTTATTAAATGCTTCTTGAAAGGCGTTGTTGAGAAAAAATCCTATCGCAAGCTGGTTGGCAATTTTTACCATATCTACTCCGCCATGGAAGAGGAGATGGATCGCCATAAGGATCATCCAGTGGTGTCAAAAATTTACTTCCCCGAGCTACACCGCAAGGAGAGCTTGGAGAAGGATATGGCGTACTACTTTGGCTCTGACTGGGAGAATTCCTTCCAGCCCTCTAAGGCGGCAGTGGCCTATGTGGGGCGGATTCGGGAAGTGGGCAACGACAAGCCCGAGCTGTTGGCGTCCCATTCCTATACTCGCTACATTGGCGACCTATCTGGCGGTCAGATTTTGAAGAAAATCACCGTTAATGCAATGGGGCTGGGCGAAGGCGAAGGTACTGCTTTCTACGAGTTTGACGAGATTGACGACGAGAAGGCGTTTAAAGTCGGCTATCGTGCTTCTTTGGATGAGGCTCCAGTGGATGAGGCTACCGCTGAGGCGATCGTTGAAGAGGCGAAGGATGCGTTCCACCGCAATATGGACCTATTCCAGGAGTTGGAGGGTAATTTGGTTAAGGCTATTGGGCAGATGTTGTTCAATAGCTTGACCCGCCGCCGCGCTCGGGGCAGCACTGAGGTGGCGATCGCCGAATAGGCAGCCATGGCAATCTACTAGCCAATGGAAAGCGCCGGTTATTTAAAGACCGGCGCTTTTTACGTTGGATGTGTCTTTGCTTGATGTTTTTTGATTGAGTGGTTCTTGATCGGGCTATCGAATCCGGCGCACTTGGGTATTGCTGGACTTGCCCTTGGTGCCTTGGGTTCCTTGCGATCGCCCGCTGGTGCGTCCCCGAGTGCCATTGGTACCGCCGGTTGCGCCACTGGACGTTTGGGGATCAACGGCCCTTTGGCGTACTTTGCCTTGAGATCTCCCCTGGACTGCCTTTTGGCGCAGCTCTTCCGCTGGCGATCGCATCCGATTCACCGCAGTCACATCCCTGCGACGACTACGCATGGTGACATTCATGCCCTCTTGGGACTGGCTCATCACCAATAGCGGCGTCGGCTTAGCCTTTTGATCCCAGCTAATGGTTGCCAGCCGCCCTTGGAGGGTGGGCTGCCATCGATCTTCATCGTCGTCGGAGCAGCTTAAATAGTGCTCCAGGCACTTAATAATTTCCTCAATCGTTTTCGAAGTGGGCTGGGTGGGCAGCTTCATCAGGGAAATTTGCACCCGAAATAGCACCCGCTTTCGCCGTTTCGTACCGTCATTGGTTTCGTACTCCACATCAAACGTGTGGTCCACCTTGCGAGTGGTGCCAGCGTTGCCTTGCTGTAAAGATCCCGCCTGTTTTTGAGTCGGGCGCAACGCCAGGGACACTAGCATTTTGATTTTCATTTTAATTTGGTTCACGATCGCAAAATGGAACGTTTGTTCCTCCATGCGCATTCGTAAATAATCCAAATTAAATTCCCGCGAGTGAACCAGGTCTGGGTTTCGCTCCATTCTCTGCACCAGCTTCAGCGCCGTATCTAAGCGCTTTTTTAGCTCGCGCGATCGAAACGCTTCCATCCGCACCTGCTTTTGCAGCTTATCCCACTGCATCTTGCCCATAACGGCTCCCGTAATTAGCATTAGCGCCAACGCCCCGGTGCCAACCATCCATATTTGAGAGTTGCCGCCAGTGGGACTGGGAGGCGGCTGAGTTTGGCTCAAAATGGGGACGGCGGTTGATTGGCTAAGCACAACTACTAATTTTGGGAGTGGCAATAAAACGAGGGTTCTTCGAGTCAGCGTCCTAAGTTTAGGGATCGTTGCCTTTCTGGAAGGCTTACTCGCCCCTTGGCAGATGTATCAAAAAAGGCTTTTTACAGGCATCCTATGAAAAGTTTAAGCCCTTATCCCTTAAAGTTAGCTGACGTTTTCGTTTAAAGAATATTTTAAGGGCGTTGCCCCGTATCAGCCACCGTAAGCCATCGTACGGGTGGAGCCTTAAACCACGATGAAACCAAAAAAACTATGGCAACTCATCAAGTGCTATACCCCATTGTAATGTTACTAAAGTTAGCTGTAGTTCCAGCGGGCGCGGTAGCCACGGTTGTCCACATGGGTAAAGTTGGGACCATAGCCGAGACCGCCGGACCACCAGGGATCAAGAATGCGCTGGGCGGACCGGGCCGATAGACCTACCACAATAAAATCCACGCCGTGACCGTAAAGGTGGGTGGAATTGCGGGCACCGCCGACGGCACGGTTAACCGCTGGCGGGCGATACCAACTGGTAATACGCATGGGGCGGTTGCCCAAGCGGGCGCGAATATCCTCCATGCGGCGAGCCATGGTGATGATATTGCGGCTGATGGTGGCGTTGGCAGGAATGCGATCGCCCTCCTTCGTCGCTTCTCCCCAGGTAAAATTGCCGCCGGACACAATAAAATCGTTGGTGCCCACTAAGCCGACCCCAGGTACCCGAAGGCCGCGCCCGCGCTTGCGTGGAGCCGGGCTGGGGGCTGGACTGGGGGTGGGGGTGACTTTAGGAGTTGGCGCGGGCGCGGGAGTCGGCTCAGGGGCTTCGTCCTTGGGAGCGGGATAGTCGTCCACGTTAAGGAGTTCGATGTGCCCCTTATACACGTACCAAATCAGCCGGTCTTGGATGGGGGTTACCAGGCGTATCCGCAAATGGGCGCCAGCATCTTCGTAGCTGCGAATATTAAACTCGCCGGGGGGCACAGGTACTTTATCGCGATCGCCCAAGCTAGAGGACGCCACCGGCTTGGTTTTAAACACCGTGCTGTTTTGGATCAACATCGTGGCCGGCTCCAGGAAGCTCACGTGCCCGCGATACACGTACCACTGGCGGCGACCGTTAATGGGCTCCACCGTGACCACCCGATAGTGGCTGCCCTCAGAAACGGACTCCAGAAGGGACAGCTCCCCGCGCGGCATTTTCACCGTTTCGTCGCCGGGCAAATCCGAAGACTGGATGGGGCGGGTTTTAAAAACGGTGCTGGTATTAATCAGCATTACCGTCCATTCCAAACTTTGCAGATCCGCTTCTAGGCTGCCCAATGCCTGCTGCCGCGTATCCAGGTCTCGCCATAGCTGCACCATGCGAATCACAGCGCCGCGCTCTTGGGGGCGGCCGCCATAAACAGCGGGAACGCGCTGGAGAAAGCCGATAAGCTCCCGATCCAGTTGCCCCAGGGTGTCTTGGCGAACGGCGGTGGGGCGATCGCTAGCAAATTTCGCCGGGTCAATGCCCAAGCTGGTGATGGCAGCGTTGCGACTTTCCAAATTGCGCCACACCCGCACCATTTCCGCTAGGGCATTGCGCTGCATCCCGGTGCCTTTATAAAACTGGGGCAGCCGCAAGATAAAATCCAACGCGGCCAAATCGTAAGCTTCGGTGGGGAAGGTGGGGGTGGTGCTGGCCGCCAGGGATTCGATCGCCGCCTGACGACTGTCTAGCTGCCGCCACAGCTGCACCAGCCGCAGCAGGGCTTCCCGCTGTTGGGGATAGCCCCCATAAAATTGGGACACCCGCGCCGTGAACGTTAGCAGCACTTCGTCCGCTTGCTGGTTGGAGAAATTAATGGACGGCAGGCCCAAAGCGGCTACGGTGGCTTCGTAATTATCCAGCCCGCGCCAAATTTGCACCATTTCAAACAAGGCCTGACGCTGGTGGGCCAGCCCTTTGTAAAACTCGGGTACCCGCTCCACCAGATCCAATAGCCCCCGATCCATAAAGCCGTAATCCAAGGTGCTAAAGCGATTGGCGATCGCCGCCCCCGCCGCCTGGGACTGTTTCCACGCAGGGGTGGCTAATTCGGTACGCTCAGCGGCAGAAATGCGCCGATAGCTGGCAATGAGGCGATCGCCTTCGCAGGAAGCCAGCCCCGCTTGATCCACCGTAGGCGAAATGCCCGCCGCAATTTGCTCAATTAACTCCCCTTGGTATTGCCCGCTAGTGGCATCCCAAAATTGCGCCGGTTGCCATTGTTGCCGTGCCAGGTTGTCATTCAGTCGCCGCACCGCCGCCGCCGCTAATCGCGATCGCTCCGCCAGATCGTCTTCTCCAGGAGGGACCTCCCCTGGCGGCAGCACCCCCAAGGTCCATTCCAAGTTAGGCACATTGGGCACCGCTGGACCGTGGGTGTCCTGGAGCGCCGCCAAAATGGGCCAATGAATTCCCATACGCTGGGCGGTGAGCTGGAAAAGGTAGCGATTCGCTGCACTTGTCATAGTTCAGACGCAGATTCCAATAGGGCGCAAAAATACCAGAGAGGGAGAACTGGAGGCTCAATTACTGTTGCCTACTTGGGTATAACCGATCGCCACGGACCTGCAGAGATCTTTAACCTTATTCCTCAAAATTTCTTAGCCATCTTAGGCATTTGTTGTGTTTTGTTGGGATGAATTGTCGCGGTGGATAGGGCTTAAACCCTTTTAGGGGGGTGAAGGGGGAGGAGGGGGGGACTGGATGGGGCGATCGCCCGTTTTATCCCCCGCTTTATCTATCACGCTATCAGCAGGCGCTTCCAGGGCTGGCAGGGGCGCGTCGGACTCCTGGCGCTGGATGAGGACGCGATCAATCCGGGGACCATCGGTGGACTCAATGGTGAAATGCCAACTGCCGAAGGTAAACGTGGCGTCCGGCGGCGGAATTCGCTGAAGCTGGTATATG
>CALCTI010000347.1 GCA_937894105.1 uncultured cyanobacterium | reverse complement strand
TACCCTGCAACCGGTAGCCGCAGGGACTGAAGGGGCGGTGAGTTTAGAAGGGACGATCGCCGGGATTATCGGTTCAATTCTGATCGCGATCGCCGGGTGGGGCGTGGGGCTGATTTCCCTGCTGGGGCTAGTTTTATGTGTGATTGCCGCATTTATTGGCACCACCGCCGAGAGTTTTATTGGGGCTACCCTTCAAGACAAATTCAACTGGATGACCAATGAAGTGGTAAATGCCATTAATACCCTGATTGGGGCGATCGTAGCGATCGGGTTGGGGGCGATCGTTGGTTTGGGATAGTCGGGAATTTGAAGTTAGGTTGTTATTAGTTTGAGCTATTGGAAAGAGTCCCATGGTTGTTGCCGCCGCTACTGTCCCTACCGTTTCGATTTCCCCCGAGAGTTTGATGATTCCCGGTGGTGGGCATGTGGTGTTTCAAGGGGTGACTTGGGAGCAATTCGAGGCGATCGCCCTAGCTTTTGGCGACACCTCTGGTTACCGATTAGCCTATAGCAATGAAAAATTAGAAATCATGGTCCCCCTCCCTGAACATGAATACTTCAAGTCTTCCTTAGGCGACATCATCAAAGACATCGTAGAAGAGTTGGATTTGGATTATGAATGTTATGGCTCAACGACTTGGCGGCAGAGGCTGAAGAAAGTGGGGGTTGAAGCGGACGACTGTTTCTATATCCAGAATGAGTCAGCAGTGCGGGGACGGACCGATCTGGATACGAGTTTAGAAACGGACCCGCCGCCGGATTTAGTATTGGAAATTGATGTAACCAGTAAATCCATTGGTCGCTTTCCTATCTACGCCCAGTTGGGGGTGCCGGAGATTTGGCGCTATGACGAGGGAGAGCTGAAGGTGTATGAGTTGGTGGGGGAAGGGTATCAACAGCGGGAGACGAGTGTGGCGTTTCCTGGGGTGCTGGTGGGGGAACTGCCGGGGTTGATTGAAAAGTATCGCGCGGAAGGACGGCGATCAACGCGGAAGGGCGTGCGGGAATGGGCGGCGCAGTTTCTGCACTCTGGTGATTGATTAATGCCCTGATTGGGGCGATCGCTGCGATCGGGTTAAGGGTGATCGTTGGCTTGGGATAGGTGAATTATTTATCGCTAAAATTGGGGGAGTAGAAAGGCACATCTTATGGATTCCTTACTGACCGCCATTTTGGAATTGCCCGTTAGCGATCGCTTGCAACTGGTGCAAGAAATTTGGGAAAACATTTGCGCCCATCCTGAATTGCTACCGGTTACCCATGTCCAAAAGGAAGAGCTAGAGCGTCGCTTGGAAGCCCAAAGCCGCAACGGTAATCCTCAAGGTGTGTCTGCAATGAGCTACGGCAATGCCTTTTAGACCGGTGACCTATCTCCTGACCATTAACGCCGAGGCGGCAAAAGATATTGAGACCGCCTTCAACTGATATGACCGTCAAAATTCACAACTGGGCTCAGAATTTATCCGTGAAAGCGTTGCTTTAATTTCGTGAATGCAACCGGCTTAAACGCTACCCTGCATCGTTGGAGCTGTTGCTGCCACCTGCATCAATGCCTTTGCTAAATGACTACCGTCTACGCCTAAGGGCGATCGCCCCGCCGCCGCCAAAATTCCTGCCTCCGCATGCCACCCCGCCGCCGTCGCCGCCCAATCTAACCACTCCCCCTCCCACGGGCGATCGCTATTTTTCGCCGCCAGCGCCCCCGCCCACAATCCCCCCAACAATCCCGCCAGTACATCGCCACTGCCCCCTCGCGCCAGAGCTGGCGTACTGTGGGCAACTCCCTGGCAATTCCCTTGGGCGTCGGCCAAAACTGTTCGCGCTCCCTTCAGCAAGATCAAACTTTGCCAATATTGTGCTGCTTGAGTAGCGGCATTGAGGCGATCGCTCGCCAATGTTGAGGCCAACTGGGGACAAAGGCGCTTAAATTCGCCGGGGTGGGGGGTGAGAATTGTGGGTGCGGTGCGGGCTAGGGGACCGGTGGTTTGGGCGAGGGCGGGTAGGGCGGCGGCGGCGAGCACTAGGGGGACGTCGGTTTGGCGCAATTGGGGCAGCAAAGTTTGGGCAGGGGGTACCGTTAAACCGCAGCCAGCGGCGATGGAATCATAAGGGCGTCTGTGGGGGCGTTTTGCCAGCAAGTCTGTGGGGAGCTGGGCGATCGCTCCGTCGTCCGTTTCGGGGCAACCAATCACCAGCGCTTCGGGAAGCTGGGCGGTCAAAATAGGCTTTAAGCTTGCGGGGACTGCGAGGGTCAACATGCCGACGCCGCTGCTTCGTGCGCCCAAACCGGCCAAAATCGCAGCGCCGCTATAGGTTTGGGAGCCGACGATTAGCAGCAAATGTCCTTGGGTGTACTTATGAGAGTCAGGGAGTCGCGGGGCAGGGCAACACCAGGTTTCTGGCGTAATTCGCTTGGGGTTGGGCGCGGGCAAAATGGTGTTGATATCAGCGAGGGGCAGGTGGAAGTCGATTAAGCTGGTTTTTCCTTGGTGGGCGAGCGCCGCGGCCTGCAAAAAGCACCGTTTCCAGAGCCCCAGGCAAAAAGTGTGGGTCGCTCGAATCGCGGCGCCTAAACTTTGCCCCGTGTCGGTGTGGACTCCCGAGGGTAAATCAATGCTGAAAACGGGATGACCGCTGGCGTTAATTTGAGCGATCGCCGCCGCCAATTCACCGGTAATCTCCCGCTCCAAGCCAAAGCCGAAAAGGGCATCAATTAGAAGAATATTGGATTTTTCGGGCGACCGTAACGACGGCAACTCCGGCGAAATCAGCAACTCATCCACTGACTGAGCAATGGGAATGCCCACACTGTTGCAGTAACGCCAATGATCGTCCGTCAGGGGTTTGCGGCGCTCAAAGGGGTGAAACAACTGCACTGAAAATCCTCGCAGCCATAGCTCCCGCGCCACCACCAGCCCATCGCCACCGTTATGCCCCGGCCCCACCAGGATTCCAACTATTACCGGATGGCGATCATCAATGTAGTCCGGTAGCCCCTGCAAAATTTTCTGGGTAATCAGCAGTCCCACCTTTTCCATCAGCGCGGCCACAGGCATCCCCGCCTCGAACACCCGCCTCTCGATCGCTCGCATCTGCGCCGCCGTCACTGCGAAAGGGGCGATCGCTGTCCTAGGTTGTCGAGGTGAGCTGGCAGACATTGGACCCCTGGAAAATTACTCAAAAATGTTGGGATTTTGGGCGATCGCCCCATCTCGCTTGGCTTCAATGGCGGTTATGTAATCGGGGCAGGGCACATCGGCAGCGTCACAAATCGCCCGATCCACCGCCAGCAAATCCGTACCATAGGCGCACCAGCCGCAGGGTACCGCTGCTTTTTTACGATTAGGTTTTAGGTCGGGACTTAGGTAGGCGATCGCCCCATCCACCACGCCGCCGTCAAATAAGTGCCCAATGCAGCCGTAAACGTCCTCTAAAATTTTTGGCACTGACGGACGGTGAAGCTGACCGCGAGAACTGGTGCTGCGGGCTTTATAGTGCGATCGCGGAAATAGCCCGTAGAGATTTTTCAGCGACGCCGATACCAATGTGCGCCCCTTCAACTGGGTCCGCTTAAAGGCACTAACGGAAATGCGACAGTCCACTTCTCGCAACAGCGCCGGGGCAGTCATCACCTCGTAACGCACCGGATTGGCAAACCGATTTTCATAGTCGGCAAGGGGAACCGTATCCGCATC
Organism: uncultured cyanobacterium; assembly: GCA_937894105.1. Lineage (GTDB taxonomy): Bacteria > Cyanobacteriota > Cyanobacteriia > CACIAM-69d > CACIAM-69d > CALGDE01. The sequence continues at coordinate 4,011 of CALCTI010000347.1, read as the reverse complement.
CATCACCGCCATGCCCTTATCCAAAAGCCCTGAAATGGCGTGGGTTTTCATAATTCCCGTAAACGACACCTTGGCACACGCCCCTTCCAAAACGGTGATCTGTGCACCGGGGCTAGCGTTGCGCAGCTCCTGCAAAACCATTGCTAATATTTCCAAGCTCACCGTTACGGGAGCCGATTCGGGATAGCCAAGATTGGGTTTAACTAGGATATGGTTCGCGTTGTGGGCTGCGGGCGGCGGTATAAATTCGGCGGCAAATGTTTTGCTGGTTACTGCCACGCCGGGGGGGCACAGCACGGCGGACGGGGTTGCCATGGATAAATTCGGTGAGGGGGGCAGACTTCAAGACAACGAATAGGATAACGAATATGTTGGGAACTAGGGCAGGGGGCCTCCTATCATGGAGAAGAGCAGCGCATTTTGGGAGTGGAGTTAGCGGCAAATAAAATGTTGAGATTAGCGGCACGGTTGGGCATGATCGCCGGAGCCCTGGCAGTTGGCGTGGTATCAGGAGCGGCGATCGCCCAGGAAGAACGGGAACCGCGCCGACCTCGCCCGGCATTTTTCGAAGAATCCCGGCGAGGTGATCGCGCTGGATTTAGCGGCACATTTTTGGGAGACGCCCTCAACGGTTCAGCGGATCCCCTCAACGGCGGCGGCGCGGCAGGCACCGGTAGCGACACCACCGTTGTGGATAATGCGGTGAGTCAGCCCCGAGGGCGATCGGCCCACCCTGCAATGGGCATTGACCGCACCCGAGTGATTATCCCCAACCCCAACGAACTACGCTCCGGCGGTAATTCACGCTAAGCACTTCGCCTAAGTAATTTGCCTTAAGCAAGTCGCTTTAAGTACTTCGCCTTAAGCAATTCCCGAAGCACTTCACCCTAAATAAAAGGATCCGTCCAGGGAATCCATACCGCGAAACCACTGATCCAAGTCCTGGGCGATCGCCTCTAATTCGTTTACCGCAGGCATCGACTCATGGGAAATAGAGGCTTCAGTGCTGCGGCCCTTTTCCCCTTCATCCACGCTATAAGCTGACGACGATTGGGACGAATCCCGCACCCGTCCAGCTAGATGTTGTTCAACGGAATCCCCCTCGTCCAGCACCTCGTAATCGTCGAAATCTTCCTCCTCCGAATACACCAGTGCTTCAAAAGGCGTATTTAACGGATCAATCTCTTGATCACCAACGTTTTCAGACTCAGGCTCCTGATTTTGCTGCCAATAGTGGGTTAGCAAACTGGCTCCAGCGGCAGCTCTCCCTTGTACTCGCGGCCATCGCGCCATTAGCGATACCAAAGGCACCGGCCCTACCAGCGCACCGAGGCGATCGCACAAATCTGTCTGACGACACAGCTCCTGGGACAGCCGAGTCCAGCGCCGCAAATCCGCCGCCAGTTCCTCCAGCGATCGCCACGGCACTGCCCCAAAAGAAAATGCCTGCGTTCCCCGCACTCCCACCTCAAAGCCTGCCACCGGCACGTAGCCCCAAATCCATGCCCGCTTCAACGACTCATCGAAGCCAACGGGCACACAGGCCACCGTTTCTTCCGGTAAATCCAACGGCAGCTCACAGATTAATTGGTCGTTAATTTCATCGTCAATATTGTCACCATCGTCGCTGGCAGTCTCGACATCGGGGGCACTGACTTGAGGTAAAACCACCGGGCGACATAAAATTTGTCCCCCCGATTCTTTCCCCTCACTAACCACCTCTAGCTCGGAAAAATCGAGCATTCCCCATAGCCCCGTGGCCGGGCGATCGCCATAGGTACAGGGAATATCAAGCCATTGCAATAAACTTTGCGCCGATTCCATTGCTAAATAGTTCAACATTGCCACCTTGCCAAAAGCTGGTGTTGACTGTTCAGCAGCGATCGCCAGCCCGGTCCGTAGCCAATCCGGCCGAACGGAAATCGGCACTGGAGAAGGACAGTTAGCCATAATTTAATGAGTTAGGAGTGGTTTTGGAGTGAATAAAAAGTCAGCAAGCTATTTTTTCCAAGCCACTTGCTTAGTAAGCTACTCGGAAACGGGATCAGTATCAGGTAACAAATCTGACCCCAATAGCCGCTGGGCATAAATTTCAGACTGCTCTTCAATTTTCTGCGCAATTTGTCTTAACAGGGGTAAACATTTACGCTTCCAGTGACTGTGAACGGTTTGCTCCTTAACTTTGAGCTGTTCCGCCAGCGATCGCCACGACAGCTTCTTTTCAGCTGCCAGCGCCCCAACTTTTTCCCCACGTAGCCGCAATAATATTTTTTGCGCCACTTCCTGACAGTTTAGCCGGGTAGCCTTGCGAGCATGGCATCCCTTTAGGGCGCAATCCGGATCCTGCTCAATATAAAGCTCTATCAATAACCCTTGGCGCTGAGTATTTTGCTGTTGAACCTGGCTAATCATCCGATCCAAGCCCGACAGGGTAATCTCTTCTAGATCCGCTGGCAGAGTGTCCCCGAGGGACGCCGTCGAGTCTCGATCTCTAGCGATCTCGCAATCTAAACTTAGGGTGCATTCGCCGCGCCGGCGCACATCTTGACGATATAAATCCTTAACCCGATAGCGCAATTGCCCATTTAGCCAACACATAAATCGCCAGCGAATATTAGTGGCACTATCGTCCCAATCACACTGAAATTCCGTTAGGCGCTTATTAATAGTTTGTAGTGCCTCATTCAAGGCTTCCCCATAATCAGGGTGATTATGACGGTACAGGTCCGGCATTTGGGGAATCAGCAGAAACAATCGGTTAAGTTGGGATATATCACCTGACTTACCTAACTCACTGGCTAACTCTGGAAAGAGACGTTGGGGATCCCGTTTATGAAGAGCATTTTTAAGGGTGCGAACAAAGGCTTCATCAAGGGGGTAGGGGACTGGGGCTCGAGGTGAGCAGTACGACGGGACGGGCGATCGCGAAATTGGAGCCATCGAAGGAGACTGTGCGAGGGAGAGTATGAATCTGCTTACAACATCAGTAATTGCAGTAATGTCTCACCTTATATAACCTTCTCTAAAGGAAGGTTATCTAGTTAAGGTAGATGGGTACAAAGCTTATAACCTAGGATTGCACTCGAAAATGGCATGGGGCACCAATTGGCAGTGGTATGGGGCACTGACAAATATGAAATATTCAGGTAAGAAAGATTGGCGTTTGAAGGGGAAAGTCCTGAAGCGTGTCATTCACCATTCTTTAAAGCTCTATGCATTAATGCCTGCATTAAAAAGCTAAAGTACCGCACCCAAGCCCAGCACTACACCAGGGGATATAAGAGGGGATATAAGTTTAGCGTCGTAAAAGTTTGAAACTTAACGGACGACAGCGACGATTCCCAGGGCCTGTCATCAATTAAGCTCAAGAGACCTTACGCAGTGGAGAGTACACGCCCTCTAGAAAGAAAGGACCCTAGGGGCTGAAACCCTCACGGCTTTTAACTTAGAGGTTTATCTCAACTTAGAGATTTAACTGAGGATAGCCCTTAGAGGCACTTAAAAATTGAAGTAAATAAACGGTGCTCCTTCGGGTGCTAGAGCCCAAACCATTAGCAGGCAGGTTGGCGCTAAGACAAGCTTGATTGGCCAATTAAGTTTAAGGCGAAGCCCTTTTTCAATGGCGTAGTTGAAAGTCATAATAACCATAATTCCTAGCAGCAGCCAGACCATTTGGGAGCGATCTAGCCCTAGACTTTCTTGGTAAACCAAGGTGACAAATTGGGGGTCGGCAGGGTGGTTGAAAAAGTGGACGATCGCCCGTCCAGATTGGTTTAAATCCGGCAATCGGAAAAATATCCAGCTAAAAAATACCGTTGCTTGAGTGAGCCCCCAGCCCAGTAGCCAGCCCGGAGGCGATCGCCAAAATTGTTGCACCAGGGGCGATCGCTGGCTCAAGTTTTCCGCACAGCGATGGCACGCCAGCCCTAGCCCATGAATGCCGCCCCACACGATAAATCCCCACGCCGACCCCGGGCAAAGAACCCCCCGCGACCAAACCAAGCCAAGGTG
>CALCTI010000346.1 GCA_937894105.1 uncultured cyanobacterium | reverse complement strand
GTCGCCTGAAAGAACCCCAGAGCCGAATTGAACTTCAACTGACGAACGAATCAGAACCGGTACTGCGCGATCGCGCACAACAGCGGCGCATCAAACAGATTGCTTGGATTGATCAGGACGGCACTGTCACGCTAGAAACAGTTTGAACAACCTTGAGTCACCCAAATGTTTGAAGCGCCTGAGCCCTGTAATCGATTAACCCCCAAGAGCCTTACACCGCATGAAGTAAACGCTTTTGGGACAAAAAGCACTAGAAGACAATAGTGCGGCCTTAGCCAGCCATCATTACGCTAAATTCCCCACATCAATAGCAATTAACTACAAATTCAAGGAGGCAGACTGTCTGTAAAGTGCTCCTATTCCGCCGCTGTAAATTTAATCACCTAGGGTTAATTGTTCAGAGTTAATCATTCAGAGCTTAATTGTCTTCTCGGTTAACGCCGCCCATGGGCCTGGTATGGGTCATCACTTCCGAGGACAGGCAAATCAAATTATCACCCTGTTGGCAAATCAAATTGCGCTTACGTAATTTCCCCATCAGTCGCGTTACCGTCACCCGCGTTGAACCGATCGCGCTACCAATCTGGGCATGGGTCAGCGGCCAAGGCAAGCAGTATCCCTGATCACACGGCTGACCAAACTCTTCCACTAACAACGTGAGATAACCCAACAGCCGATCAATCGTACGCCGCTGCCCCAAAGTGCTGAGCCACAGCAATTTCCGTTGGTGCTGATATCGAAACGCGTCCAGCATTTCCCGGCGGAAATGGGGCCAATTGTCCAAGTCGTTCCAGTACATCCACAGAACACTGGTGCGATCCACATGGGCGTAGCTTTGCAGAGAAAACGGCGATTGAGCCACAATTTCAAAGGGGTGCCCCGCCCCAACGAAACCCAAGAAGGCTTCCTCTAGCTCCACATCACTTTCCGCTCCATCTTCCCCATCGGCAGGGTCTGCCGCCACCGATGGCGCAGAGGATGTGCCCACTAGGCGAACCGCTCCCCGTTCCACCAGGTAAATCAACCCGGGACGGGTGGGAATCTTTTCATCCTTCGCAAAAGTGCGACAGCGGTAGTGTTCCTGAGCCCAATCCAGCACTCGCTGCCAAGTTAGGAAGGGACGGGGAGAATCAGTCGTCGTTGTAGCAGTTGAGTACATGGGCTCGTATTGACCTTGGGTAATCTCTCTTTACCTTACCGTGTAAATACGGAGACGGCAACAGAGTCAATGACGCGTCAAGGTAGATCCAATGGTTTCTCGCTGATTTTGTTGTTTATATAAAGGGGTGTTTCTTTTGTTTCATCACCCTAGTCGTTAATCCTGAAGGGTCGATCCATTGGGGGGCATAGCCCCTCTGGACATTTGGGGTTCGTTATGGAGTCGTACGTCGCTCAGGCGTTATTGCATAAATAACCCTCGCTGTATGAGGGTCTCAGGAATTAAAAAATGTAAATTCCGTCTATTTTGAATATTTTTTGGATATTCCTATCTTCTTGAGCCCTCGATATGGCTGCGTTTTATTTATGCAACAACGCCCATCGGCCAGGCTCGTAAATCAAAAGCCCCGTAAATCAGAAGGTCAGAGAGGCTGGGGGGCTCACTCTGACCTTTGAATCTAGTGTGGTTGGGCTTTGCTTGGGCTGTGTGGAACGGGATGGCTACGGGGCGGGCAGTAGCCATAGGGTAAGGCTGCTGCGGCTGTGGTCAGGTTCGGCGGGGAGGTTTCGTTCCTGGGCGATCGCTGCTTTGAGGTCGTCGGATGGGGAAAATAAAGCGATG
>CALCTI010000345.1 GCA_937894105.1 uncultured cyanobacterium | reverse complement strand
ACTCTCCGTTCCTTCAGGGGCACTGCCTTCCTCGTCTTCCCCCTGGACCTCATCCCCAGCCGCCGTCCCGAAGTCGGATCCTTCCACCTCCTCAAAAAATTCCGTTAAGCTCACCCCCTCAAAAGGCGTTTCCTCCTCCTGCGACGGCGCCATATCCGCCAGCTTCTCTAAAATTTCATCCTCGTAGGCCACCTGGTCCACCAGTTTGGCGCTGCTGGCCTGGTCGCCGCGAAAAATTCCCTGGTTGCGAGCGATCGCCAACAGCTGCTTGGGATCCACCTGGCGATCGTCCCCCACCGCCATCAAAAAATCTGTCCATAGGCTGCCCAGCAAAGTTTCAAGCTGCTCGCGGCTTTCCGCACTGCGCTCCGTTTGGGTAAAGGGCTCCACCGCCGATTTAAACTTGCCCGCCCGCACCACCTGCACACCAATGCCATACTTTTCCAGCGCCCCCGCCCAAAAGGTGCCTTGGGAACTAAAGCCGTTCATTTCTAAAGTGCCGTAGGGATTCAAAATCACCTCATCGGCCGCCGACGCCACAAAATAATCGCGCTCTGACCAGTTCACTCCGTAGGCAATCACTGGCTTCCCCGACTCCTCTCGAAACTCTTGAAGAGCCTGGCGCACCTCCCGCAGAATGGCAAACCCCGCCTCCGACTCCGCCAGCTGACCGGAAATATAGACACCCTGGATGCGATCGTCATTCGCCGCCTTTTCCAACCCTTCCAACACCACCCGCAACGGCACCACATCGCTAGATTGTCCCGCCAGCAGCCCCGCCAGGGCTTCCTGTCCCCCCAAGGGCGCATCGCGGATGTCCTTAGATAAATCCAGGGTCAAAATATTATTGTCAGCGGCCAGCCCCGAATCCTTCTCTGTAGATGCCAGACCGATTAGCAGCGCAATGAGCCCGCCAATGGTGACAAAGCCCACGATCCCCAAGCCAAGATTGGTACCGATAATGCTGTCTAGGGTTTGCTGTAAAATTAGCCGCTTGGTGATTGTGTTGAGGGATAGGTGGCTTGCGGAGCTATTTCGCCGAATTTTATCGCCGAGTCTTGTCGCCGAGATTTTTGCCGAATTTCTAAGCCGAGACTGGTTAAGCCGGGGATTTATACCCAGAGTTCTGCTGAGATATTCCGCCGACTTGTGGCGCCGAAGTATCTTGTCATCACAATTTTAGGCACTGAAACCATTATGGCGTTTGCTGTTTTTCCTTTCACCATGGGTTACAAAGCGGCAAAAGAGTACGACGCGCCAAAGGAAAGGGCACGGGCTGAGATGAAGAGTCTAGGGGCTGTCGCCAATCTCAGTACAGGGACAAAAGTTTTGAAGTAGAGGCTAAAAGCCTCGCCAGTTAAGGGTTAAGGTGATTTCAATTTCGTTCGGGCGGTAAACAGGCTGAAATTACTGCCCTGTAAGGATTACAGCTTTCGTATCTGATTTTTTGTCCCTGTACTGAGGTCGTCAATATGGCGTCAATATTAAATCTCAAAGTTTTAAGCCACTTAAAATTTATCTTCCCTAACTTATTTTTTATACAGGGCGCGGCTCTCTCTAATGGTTAAGGCTGGATTTAATATCAAGTCCAGGCAATAAGTGATAATTTCCTTAAATCCTCTTCTCTGTCACTTGACGGTAGGGTTCGTGCCAAATCACCGTAGGAGATTTGATTTCTGATTCGGTGCGTCATCACGTACCCTACACAAAGGTGGATTTCATCACCACGCAAGCGAGTTTCATATAACTGGTCAAGGCTGGATTTAACTGGTCAAGGCTG
>CALCTI010000344.1 GCA_937894105.1 uncultured cyanobacterium | reverse complement strand
GAGAATAAGTTAGCATCCTCGGTATTTGGCAGACTGTAAAGCGTTCCTCTACCTTACTAATCTGATCATTCTCGAAGAAGGAGAATAACCATTTCTTTACCTTGAAATTACAAGCTCGTCTACGTGTTTATGGTGGTGAACCATGTCAAATAGTCCACAATTTAGTCCAGTGCTTGGAAAGCCTCTAAAATCCACGAAACGCAAAACGCTGAAACGTAGTCATGGAGAGGACTTGGAAAGTGGCTCGAGGCAGATTTGAACTGCCGACCTTGGGCTTATGAGTCCCCTGCTCTAACCGACTGAGCTACCGAGCCATGGATTAATCCGACGCTTTTCCACATCAGGCTAAATCGCTCAGTAATTATATCTTGGGTTGTCCATTTGTAAACCCTTCTTGTGGGGGGCTTTCGTGGGGGATTTTTGGCGTTCTCAGGGCGATCGCCCCGTTCCCATATTGCAGAACTTTACGATCCTCCGGTCTCAACGAAGACCTCGTTAGGCTGGGTAAATAGGCGTTGTGATTAACACCAATACTCTCTGGTTCAGATCTGTTAGGCTCTGACGGTGTAACGCTTTCAAAGCATTAGCTAAAGCCACTGCCCCTACAAGGACATGGCATAAAGAGCGTAACTTAATTGGCGGTCCTCCTTTAGTGAGGCTGCTGGGTATAAAAACTCAGTATTGTTTCTGACCGCTATACAAGCGCTTTTTGAAAATATTCCCTTGGCCCTGCGCACTCCCTGTGCCCATCGCCTCTTCCAGTGAGGAGTTAGTAAACCTATGACAATGAACCATTTCTTAAGTGCCGGCATCGCTGCCCTATCTACCGGCTTAGGGGCGCTACCAGCGTTGGCAAGCCCGATCGCTGATATCGAGACCTTGGACAGTGTTGATGCGATATCTGTGGACGCTGACGCTCTAGTTTTTGATATTGACGAAGTTAACCAGTTTGCCGCCACCAGTATTCAGCCCTCTGAAACATCCAGCGACGCTGACCTTGAAATTGCTCAACGCCCCTTTGAAAATTCTGATGGGCGACGCACCAGCTCTAAATTTAGCTACATTGGCGTAGGCAATGCCCTAGGGTTGTCCGATGAAGCTGAGTCTGAATTGGGTGATGGCGGCTTTGCGTTGGCATCCAAAACCGGCTTTACGGAGAATATTTCCTTGCACAACCTGAGTGTGCTTGGGGAGGATCCCATCACCAGCGTTGCCCTAACGGCTGATTTTCCCATTCGTTCTGGGGACAGCCCCAACAGTGCGATCGCCGCCGTACCCTTTGCCGGAGCGGGCATCGCCATTCGCAATATCTTCCAGGATGATTCCGCAGCCGCTTTCTTGCTAACGGGCGGTGTGGATGTGCCCCTGGCTTACCGTTGGACTGCCACCGGTCGAATCGCCGTTGGATTCTTTGACGACACTGAAGCCGCTTTGGTCTTGGGGGTTGGCTACACCTTCACCGGATTCTTTAAGTAATCTCTAAATTCGCCTACGGTCCGTTTACAGGACTAACCAACTCATCTTTTCGGCGTTGTTGAACCAAACTGCTTTCGCAAAGTTCTGAAGGAAGCTTCACCACTTTTAGCGATCGCCCATATTGGGAATCAGCAACGCCATTTTTTCTAATCTTATCCACGGAATCAACTAATTTATTCCGTGTTTTTTTATGGTCGTTTTTATAGTCAATTTTTATAGTCAATTCATCAATTAACGAGATAGTTTGCGATCGCTGACCTGGTGGTCGCGGCGTTCTGAGCGCAGTTATTCGCGCAGCCAATAGGGCGGGATTCTAGATTTGGCAGAAGGTTTCAACGTGTCCTGTGTTTTTCTGTGGCGACGGACATTGAGAGATTCTGTTACGATTGCCAGTGACTTGAATAATTCAAAAAAAATCGTTATCTTCAGCAGCGCTGACATTGCTTATGCCTCCCCGTTGGCCTCGAAAACCGGATCGAGAAAATGACCCCGCCTACCGCAAGCTCGATGATCGCATCACCTTTGCCGTTCATCTAGCAGGCTTTGGTGCCGCGAATTCAATCTTGTGGTTTTGGGAAAACCTGACCCAGCGCAGCGATGGGTGGGCTCCTTGGGTCAGCCTCAGCTGGCTGGCAATTTTGGCAGGTCATTTCCTCTACGTCAGCGTCATTGCAGATTACTCGGACCCCGCTGACTCAACGGCTGAGTAGCGGCTCGTTGCCCCTGTCTTTAAAACCGAGCCCCTGACAGTAGGGGAATCCGCATCGCTATCCGGCTGCACTGGCCAAAATCGCCACGTTACTCTGTACCGTGGTTGAGTTTTGGTCGAGTTAAAAGCACCTATGGCTACTGTTGCAAAGCGCGGAAATATTACAGTCCACACTGAGAATATTTTTCCCATTATCAAGAAGTCCATTTATTCGGACCACGAAATCTTCTTGAGGGAGCTGATTTCAAATGGCATTGATGCGATCGCCAAATTAAAAATGGCCACTTATAGCAGCGGTCAAACCTTCGACCCCAGTACCGCTGCCATTGATATTGCCATTGACAAGGATAAAAAGCAGCTATCCATCACCGATAACGGCATCGGTATGACCGCTGAGGAAGTGGAAAAGTATATTAACCAAGTTGCTTTTTCCAGTGCCGAAGAATTTGTTGAGAAGTTTAAGGAAGCTGACGAAACCATTATTGGTAATTTTGGTTTAGGTTTTTATTCGTCCTTTATGGTGGCGAATGCCGTCGAGATTCAAACCCTTTCCTATCAAGATGGTGCCCAGGCGGTGCATTGGAAATGTGATGGATCGACGGAGTTTGAGCTAAGTGATTCGGAGCGCGCTGAGCGGGGTACAACGATTACGTTGACCCTAATGGAAGAGGAAGAAGAGTATTTAGAAGAGGCACGAATTCGCAGCATTGTTAAAAAATACTGCGACTTTATGCCCCATCCCATTAACTTAAATGGAGAGCGAATTAATCAGGAAAAAGCCCTTTGGAAGCAGAATCCTAAGGATTTAACCAAGGATGATTATCTGGAGTTTTATCGTTACTTGCACCCGTTCCAAGATGAGCCGTTGCTGTGGGTTCACCTCAATACGGATTATCCCTTTGTGGTTAATGGAATCCTGTATTTTCCTAAGCTAAAGCCTGATGTGGACGTGACCAAAGGGCAAATCAAGCTGTTTTGTAATCAGGTGTTTGTGAGCGATAACTGCGAGGAAGTGATTCCCCAGTTTCTAACGCCTTTGCGGGGGGTCATTGATAGTACTGATATTCCCCTCAATGTTTCTCGGAGCTATCTGCAGGGCGATCGCACCGTCCGTCGCATTGCCGACTACATTGCCAAAAAGGTGGCGGGGGAATTAAAGGGGCTATACCGCAGCGATTTACCGGAATATATTCGCTGCTGGCAAGACCTGGGCACCTTTGTGAAATTTGGCTCCTTAAACGATGACAAGTTTAAGAAGCAGGTGGAAGAGATTCTGATTTATCGCACCACCGCCGAGCTAAGCACGGAAAAGGCTGATGAGACCGTCGCCGTGGAAGTGCAAACGGAGGAAGGGGATGCCTGGGAAGGCACCGAGGAAACTCAGGAGCCTAGGGATGAAAACGGGTTTTATTACACTACTCTGAAGGATTACCTGGAGCGTAACAAGGAGCGCCACGAAAATCGGGTATTTTATTGCACTGACCCGGCGTCCCAAGCTACCTATGTGGAGTTACATAAAAGTCAGGGGCTAGAGGTGCTATTCCTTGATTCCTTTATTGACACCCATTTTGTTGGCTTCCTGGAGCGGGAATTTACTGACGTTAAGTTTGCGCGGGTGGATGCGGAAATTGATGACGCCCTGCTTGATAAGGATAAAAAGGAGACGGAAATTGTTGACCCTGCCACCAATAAAACTCGCAGTGACCAAATTAAGGAGCTGTTCGAGGGGGCCCTGGGCAACGATCGCGTCAATGTGAAAGTGGAGGCGTTGAAAGGTGAAGATCCTGCTAACACGCCTCCGGCGATGGTGCTGCTGCCGGAAGCAATGCGGCGGATTCAGGATATGACGGCGATGTTTGCCAACACGCTGGCGGCGTTCCCCAATGACCATATTTTGTTGGTGAACAGCAGCCATCCCCTGATTGAAAACTTGCTCAGCATGAACCAAGGGGCGATCGCTGTGGAAGGGGGCGAATCTCCTAGCGCAACCCTATCGAAAGCCCTGTGCAATCACGTGTACGATTTGGCGCTGATGGCCCAAAAAGGCTTTGATGCCGATGGTATGAAGTCCTTCGTCGGACGCTCTAATCAAGTGCTAACTCAGTTGACTAAGCGTTAGGGCGTGTCATCAATTAATCTCCAGAAGCCTTATGCAGTGGGGAGTACGCGCCCTTTAAGAACAAACAAGGCTAGGGGCTGAGCCCCTTACGGCTCTTGACTTAGGGATTCAATTGATGACAGCCCCTAGTAAGGCTGAAAATTGCGCCTCCCAATGCTTCGATCTTGCGGGGGCTCTTTAACTCAACACCGCTTTCCCATTGGCGATCGCTCTCCCCGTGATGCCAGTGGGCTTTTGAATAGAAAATTGGCAGGGGGTTTATCAACCCCTGCAATATCCCGAGAGGAACCGGCTGCGCTTTTGACCGGAATTTCCACTGTAAAGATGGTTCCCTGCCCTGGCTCGGAAGTGCAGAAAATTTGTCCGCCATGGCGATCCGTCACAATTTGATAGCTAATGGCTAGCCCCATACCGGTGCCTTTGCCCGTGGGCTTGGTGGGAAATTTCGGATCGAAAATGCGATCGCACAGTTCCGGATGAATACCAGGACCGTTGTCGCTAATGGTAACCACCTGGCGATCGCCCCTCACTTGAGTGGTCACCACAATTTGCGGCTGAGGCTGGGATGACGACAACACACCTCCCGACGTCACAACGGGCGTGCTTAGCCCCTCTTCCACAGCGTCGATCGCATTGGCT
>CALCTI010000343.1 GCA_937894105.1 uncultured cyanobacterium | reverse complement strand
ACGAAAAATCTGGAGGGGATCCCATCGAAATGGGGTGCTGTACCAAGTAAATGCTAGTTTGAATGCGCCTACCCATAGCTTGAAACAGTACTGGCTCGATAAGGGTAGTTTTTATTCTCGATTTGATGAACGGGGATAAGGATTAGGGGGGCTTTTTCCGATGTTTTAAGCTTTTTGAGGTTGGGAATGGGGGCTCCTGCCCACTCCAATATTTTCAGTCCAAAGTCGGAGAAGTTTATGGAATATGCCCCCAAACCCGTCCCCCTATTTTTTCTGGGGTTGAGGGTCACATTCCACAAGCCTATTGCTATAAACCCCGGCAAGAATTTTGGGTGATTAAAAGCGGACTTGATATTAGATCAATTTGATATTTAGATCAATTCAATAGGCCACTAAAGTTTTGACCGGTGCCTTTGGCAGCTGCGATCGCCCCTCCAAGTCCACCAGCTCAATCAAAAAACTGAATCCTGCCAAAGTCGCCCCGGCTTTGGTCACTAACTGTGCTGCCGCCGCCGCCGTTCCTCCAGTGGCAATCAGGTCGTCCACAATTACCGCCTTTGCCCCCGATTCAAAGGCGTCTTGGTGAATTTCTAGGGTGTCGGTGCCGTATTCCAGGGCATAGTCCACCGTGTAAGTGGGGGCGGGCAGTTTGCCTGGTTTGCGGATGGGCACAAAGCCCAGGTTGAGCTGCTGGGCGATCGCTGGTCCAAAAATAAATCCCCGAGATTCGATGCCGACGATCACTTCTGCCTCTAGGATTTGGCAGTGGTAGGTCATTCCAGCGATCGCCCCGTTTAACGCCGCCGGGTTTTGCAATAGGGTGGTAATGTCCCGGAAAAGGATGCCCGGCTGGGGAAAATCTGGAATAGAGCGAATCGTTGATTGCAAATCCATGGGCTGGGGCTTAAACTCGGCTGAGGTTGCTACACCAAAGTAGAGGATCCTGACTCTTTTTTTGGGTATTGTTAACGGGGCTTCCCAAAGTGACCCGTCTTTGATTTTTATGGGCGGTGACCGGGAACCTTCGCTAAGTCTCGTGATTGTGTTGTAACTAGAAAAGTCAGGGAATACTAGGGTTGACCCCTTAACACTATGAGCGTTATGTCAGCAGATTTGCACTCTTCGCCGTCGGCTGAGGCAGAGTCGCCCGCATCAATAATGTTAGACCGCCTGGAAACGCCCTCCCTGTCCCGCCCAGAGTGTCCCCGGCGGGTGGCTCGGCAAATTGATTTGCTGTTGTTGGCCATCGAAGCGCTGGAATTGGGGGGATCAGAGGCGATCGTACGATCAGCGAAGGAGTTGAATTTAGAGTCAGTGGTGCGCGATCGGGTGCACCTATGGCGGTTACGCACCACCAATGCCCAACGCGATGCCCACCAGCGACGCCCCCTTAGCTTGGAAGAGGGGAAGGCATTGGTGCTGATTATTTCGTTTTTGGCGCGCCAGTTGACGGTGTTGGTGCGACAGTTGGTGATGGGGCGGGATCAGTTGCGATCGCGCGATTTGCCGTTGAATCATCATTTTCGCTTGGCAGATTATTTAGAGCGGTTTCGTGCCCACTTTCGTGCCCGGATGAACCTGAAGCGGGCGGCGGTGGCGGCGTACAATACGGACGAAAAATTGGATGCTTTGGCGCTGGAGTTGCTGGAGTGTTTACTGTTTTGTACGGGCACCGCTGGGGATCAGCGACTGTGGACCGGATTGTTTGATGGAGAAGTGGCTTGAATATTAGACGCCAGTACAGTTTGCCAAGCTGCATTTTGACTTTGGATGGGTTGGATACCACCGGGGAGATGGCGACCAGTCGCCCTTGCCTGTCGGTGCTGCTTCAGGCAAAGTGTCAGTTTCCGATGTTAGGCAAAGGGTTTGAGTGCGATCGCGACTTCTTTGAGCTATTTGCCCGAGCCGTTAGCCTTTACGGTCAGCAGGTGATTAGCGGAGTGCGATCGCCAAACTTATCCTATGCGCCAGATTTGCTGGGACTAGACGCGCTGGATGAGCTGGAAGATGAACTGGACGGCGACGAGGGTGAGACTGGCAGCGGCGGAACTGCGGTGGCAGAGAAAGAGGAAAAGCCGGAGATTGACCCCGCTGCGGGACCGGTGCAAATTTATCCGTTGAGGCGATCGCAGCATCGCCTATGGCTTCAGCCGCCGCCCCTTATGGAAGGGAATGCGCCCCCGCCGCCACTCTAATTGCAGCAAAGCACACTCCAAAAGATTACCTTGGTAGAGGTAGTGAATCAGTTTTATGCGGACACCCGCACGCTGCCTGACGTGATGTTGGGGTTGACGTCCGTGTCTCGGCGATATTTGCCTGGGCGCAGTTCCGTCGCCAATCAGGTCTGGCCAGCGGTGTTGGGAACATCCACCTTAGCGGCGGCGGCGGGGGTTCTGTTCCTGATGCCGTTCCCGGAAATGGTAGAGCGCCCCGAAGACCGAGTGTTGACCCCCGATGAAGTGGATCAGCTCAATCAGCCGGCCCTATCAGTGCCTGGCTATGGCGACCAACCTCCCCAGACCAATCCTGAGCCGACGATAACGCCTTTAGAAGCGCCCTCTGGCGATCGCCCCACCAATAATTCTGATAGCCCCCAGGACGAGGATGGGGGCTCTGACGAATCGGATCAGTCCGTGGCTCCCCGGCAAGCGGATCCGGTGGCTCAGCGATCGCCCCAACCCTCGGCGGAGAAACTAAAGGCGTCTAACTCCGCACCAGAATCGGGCAGGGCAAAAATTTTTGACCCCCAGGTCCTGAGTCAGCTCAAGTTTACCCTGCGCCAATCTATCAATCAGGCGTGGCGCGATCGCGAGGCGGTGCAGGAAGATTTGGAATTTCGGGTGGGGGTAGCCGCCGACGGCAAGGTGGTGGGTTATCGACCGGTCAATCAGCCTGCCAAGGAGTTTCGCAGTGATGCCCTACCCCTGCGAAAAATTTTATTCAACCCGGTGCGCTCTAGTGGTGCGGCACCGAAGCAAGATGAACCGTTGGCCCTGTTTAAAGTGGTGCTGACGGATGAGGGAAAAACTCAGGTGAGCCCCTTGCTGGGCAGCGATGGCAAGCCGGTCTTCCATCCGCCGGTGCCGTCATCCGGCAATAATTCTGGTAATCAATCTGGCAATAATCAGGCTGGAGAATAGCCGTGTATTTGTTAATTCCGGCGGCGGGGTCTGGGAAACGAATGGGGGGCGATCGCAATAAGCTGCTGCTGACCCTGTTGGACCAGCCGGTTTTGTGGTGGACCCTAAAAGCGGCGATCGCCTCGGATGCCATCGAATGGATTGGGATTATTTGCCAGCCCGTGGATCGCCCGGATTTTGAGGAAATTGTGGGCATATTAAACTCGCCGAAGCCGGTGGCGTTTATCCAGGGGGGCGATACGCGCCAGGAATCGGTGTACAACGGCTTGCAGGCACTGCCTGACGGGGCGCAGCGGGTGTTAATTCACGATGGAGCGCGATGTTTAGCCACGGCGGAACTGTTTGATCGCTGTGCGTCGGTGCTCCAGGGGTGTGCGGGGCTGATTGCGGCGGTGCCGGTTAAGGACACGATTAAGGTGGTGGATAGCAGCAATGGGGGCGGCGATCGCCCGGAGGTGGCCTCCACTCCGGACCGGTCCAAGCTGTGGGCAGCCCAAACGCCTCAAGGGTTCGAGGTGGCGACGCTGAAAGATGCCCATGCTCGCGGGATTCGGGAAAAGTGGACGGTGACCGACGACGCAGCGCTATTTGAAAAATGCGGATTGTCGGTGCGCATTGTGGAAGGGGAGGAGGCTAATTTAAAGGTGACCACGCCCCAGGATTTGGCGATCGCTGAATTTATTCTT
Organism: uncultured cyanobacterium; assembly: GCA_937894105.1. GTDB lineage: Bacteria > Cyanobacteriota > Cyanobacteriia > CACIAM-69d > CACIAM-69d > CALGDE01. Next base: position 1,678 of record CALCTI010000343.1, on the reverse strand, counting down.
CGCCAGCGACACCCGGAAATTTAGGGACTGTTCGGTGTCGATTCGAAGTGCTTATTCGACGTGCCGATTCAAATCTCGTCCTCGAGCGAAAAAGAGCCGTGATACACTAGAGAGCCGCCAGGGGGACGTAATGTTTCCAGGCGATTATTTTTTGCGTATTTTCGTACAGTCGTTTTTTCTCATGCCCCTACAACAGGACGTCAAGCAACAGGTTATCAACGATCACCAGGTTCACGGCACCGATACCGGATCCACCGAGGTGCAAATCGCCATGTTGACAGCCCGGGTGAAGCAACTTAGCGAACACCTAAAAACCAACAAAAAGGACCACTCTTCTCGCCGTGGTTTGCTAAAGGTTATTGGGCGCCGCAAGCGTCTAATGTCTTACTTGCAAAGCAAGGATCGCACCAAGTATCAAGAGCTTATTCAAAAGCTCGGCATTCGTGGCTAATCCCAGAAGCGTTAATCCCAGGAGAGTAGACCGTGGCTGGTGATTCTTCCCAACCGAAAGGCTTCAACAATGGCGATCGCCTACCCTTTGAACCGAACAAGTCGGACAAGGCTAAAAAGGCGAAGGCAAAGGCTCAGAAATCTGGAGCCGCCAAAGGTGATGCCGAGCCTAAAAAGCCCATTCCTCGCAAGCTAAATCCGATCACCACCTTCAAAAAGAAGGACAAGGATGATAAGTCGGAGTCTAAGGGAAGGGGCAAAAAGGCTGGGTTTAAGGGAGATGGTAAGCGAGGGCGCACCTACACTCGTGAAGAGATGGCCATCCCTAAGGTGGTTAGCGATCGCATGCTAAAGCGGATGCTAGTGTTCTCCGGGGTGCCCACGTCTATCGGCTTTGCTAGCTTTATTGCCGGCTATTTCATCAATGTTAATACCAATATCGAGCTGCCTAACGTCGTTGTGTTGCTGACGAGTTTGGGCGGTTTGGGGCTTGGGGTCATTGGCTTGAGCTATGGCTTGCTATCCACATCCTGGGATGAAACTGACAAAGGAAGTGCCCTTGGGGTACCTGAGGCGAAGGTGAATTTTGCGCGCTTGGCTGAGGCTTGGCGGGCATCGCGCCCCCAGGGGCCGTCCTAACGGTTTCCCGCGCTTCAGAGCTTCCATCAAAATAAAATTCCTACGTTAGGCTGGATCTAACGTTTGAAATCTTAACGTTGGCTCAGGGCGATCACCTAGGTCAGCGACGGAGTGGTCGGGCGATCGCTCCATTTTTATTGGCTACCCCATTGGCGGACAACCTCCCAAACCCACCTAACTCTGAGCCGCCTCTCTGTCTACCTTTGCTCGACTTTTGCGTAATGGATAGACTTATTAAGAGGGGAGGATCGATTCAAGCTGCGATCTGATTGCAAGCTGCGATCTTTAGGATTTCACACGGTGTCAAGCGTCCAAAAACGGAGGAAATCTCATGATTATTGTGATGCGTAGCGGTGCCCCCACCGAAGAAGTCAACCGCATTTCAAAAGAAGTGGAAGCCGATGGGCTAGAAGCAGAAAAAATTGTCGGCGAACACAAAGTGGTCATTGGGTTGGTGGGCGACACGGCCACCCGAGATCCAGCCCAGTTTAAAGATCTCAGCCCCTGGATTGAACAGGTGCTGCGGGTGGAAAAGCCTTTTAAGCGAGTCAGTCGCGACTATCGCCACGGAGACCCTAGCACGGTACAA
>CALCTI010000342.1 GCA_937894105.1 uncultured cyanobacterium | reverse complement strand
GAGCCCATACCCTCTACTAGACCTCCACGGCCCCTTCACCAAGATGCATATCCTGGCCCTAGCTCCCGGCGGAATTGGCGAGCAAGTTTTGTTCTTTCCCACCCTTGCCCAGCTTAAGGAAACCTATCCCAACGCGGAGATCGACGTGGTGGTGGAGCCTCGGGCGCGGGCTGCCTATCGCATTTGTAAGCCGGTGCGGGATACGATTCCGTTTGATTTTAAGGATCGCTCTAGCCCAGCGGACTGGGGAAATTTAATTGGTATTATTCGCGATCGCGAGTACGACGCCGTACTATCCCTAGGACAACGGTGGGCGGTGGGACTGCTGCTGTGGCTGACGGGGATCCCCGTGCGAGTGGGTTTTGCTGGCAGCGGCAAGCTGTTTATGACCGAGTCTGTTCTCCTTAAAAAGGACCAGTACGCGGCGGATATGTACCATGATCTGGTCAACGGTTTTGGGATTCATGCTGAGCGCCCGGGGCTTTCAGCCCAGGTGCCCCAGGAAGATTTAGAGTGGGCAGAAGCGGCGCAAAAGGATCTAGGGGTAAAGGATACGGGCTATGTGTTACTCCATGGCGGGTCGAGCACCTTGGCAAAGGTGAAGGGCATTGACAAGATTTATCCAGTAGAAAGCTGGAAGGCTGTCATTGCCACCTTGAGCGATCGCAAACCGGAGCTACCCATTGTGTTGGTGGAAGGTCCCGAGGATGGCGAGTTTATAGAGCAAGTGCGCACCGTTTGTCCCGGCGTTAAAACCACCAAGCCTGGCAATATTGGACAACTGGCGGCGATGGCCGCGTCGGCGAACCTAATGATTTGTACCGACAGCGGTCCCATGCACGTGTCTGTGGCAGTGGGCACCTACACGATCGCCCTGTTCGGTCCCACCGACCCAGCCAAGCTGCTGCCCCCCAGCGACAAATTTATCGGACTCAAATCTAGCAGCGGCAAGATGGGCGACATCGAGCCCACCGCAATTTTGGAGAAGCTCGGTGTCTAATCCCGCCGTTTTTCTGGATCGCGACGGCGTCCTAAACCAGGAAGCAGGCTATATCCACCACGTGGACGACTTGCGCCTCATTCCTGGCGCGGCTTCAGCCGTAAGGCAACTTAACGACGCTGGCATTTTTTGCTGCCTCGCCTCCAACCAAGCGGGTCCCGCGAGGGGATTTTATCCGCTGGAGCATGTGGAAAATTTGCACAAGCGCCTGGTCCAACTACTGTGGGACGAAGGTGGCGCAAAGCTGGACGCGGTGCACCATTGCCCCTATCTCAGCCCACCGGAAGGGGCAAAAAATCCCGATTTTACCTGCTACGGCACCTGGCGCAAACCCAATACGGGCATGCTGGTGGCGGCGGCATGGGATTTTGATTTAGATTTGCGTCGCAGCTTTATGGTGGGGGATAAGGCTACGGATATTGATTTGGCCCACAATGCGGGTTGCACAGGAGTGTTGGTACAAACGGGCTATGGCGATCGCGTATTAGACGGCACCTACCAGCATGCCCCTAAGCCAGACTATATTGCAGCCAACTTACAAGAGGGCGTGCAGTGGATTTTGCAGCATAGTTGAGCGCAAGAGTTAGCAGAAAGTTCTAAGGCAATGCGGCAACCTGGGCCGCGCGATTGCGAATTTGCTCAGGACTAATCGACCGCACAATGTCTTGAAAGGGCAACACTCGGCTTTGGGGTGCGTAAACGTTGACCTGATAAACCAAATCGTTGGACACATCTAGCGCCGTCATCCAACCGCTGCGAGGGTGGTACGCGCCAGTGTCAATATCAATCCAGCCATTCCCCTGGACAATCTCCCCCGGCTCAATGCCAGGCAGCGTAAAGGTGATGGTGTGCCCCGTAATAATCGTTTTATCTTCGAAGTAGGGATCTGCGGAAGCGTGGAACGGATCGCGAATCCAGCAAAATTGTTGAGCCGTCTGAACTTCTACGGGCAGCGCCGGATCAACGCCGGCGTGAACTAACCAGTAATCTCCCCAATCTTTGTATAGGGGAAGCTTCGCTAGCCAGTCAATATGATTGGATGGAATACCGGGGTTATGGAATAGGTCTTCATAGCTCATTAGGGTCGCTTGCCCGCCACTCATAATCCAAGAATGAAGGATTTGCTGCTGCTGGGGTCCCTCCTGCAGCAGATCCAATAGCATTTTTTCATGGTTACCCAGCAAGCAATCGTAGGGACTATTCATTACAAAGTCCACAACGTGGGCACTTTTGGGACCCCGATCAATTAAGTCGCCAACGAAGCACACCTGATCATCGTCGCTGGGAGCGATCGCCCCTAAAAGCTGCATCAAGGCATCAAACTGCCCATGCACGTCGCCAATTACAATTTTTCTGGAGGAGTCACCCATCAAAAACGGTCCTTTCCGAGTAATTTTTGGGTTGTCGCTAGTGTGTTTTAGTCAAAAAATACAACTAACTTCTAACTTGAGATTAATACAGTCACACAGGAAATTACGCCGTTAGTCACCCTGTAACCGTAAAAAAAACAAAATCAAAAGGGTTTGCTAGTGAATTTCCTCGGGAATTAAGATGCCCTCGAAGTCTTACGTTGGAATTCGTAAACATTAAACTCACTACTGGAATAGACGCTCGACGGGGGAGACAGTGTTTACCAGAAACCAACCTTACCTATCGCGAAGTCCTTACGCGTCCCACGTGGTCTATCCCCTTCCCCCCCATAACCTTAACCCTATTGCTGGGTCAGAGCCATCTTGACAAAAGCAAATACTCTATTTGCAGGATTGTAGTTTAAAGAATCTGAGTGGGCAGTGTACGGTATCAGGGAAGTTGGTTAAGGCGGAATAATGGAAGCGTAAAGGTAAAGAATTACAAAAGAATATTAATTGGGGAACGTGAGTAAGGGGCTGGAGAGGTGGCTGAAGAGGATTTGAATTTAACGGGCACGTTGGAGGCGGTGTTGTACTTACGGGCTCAGCCGGTATCGTTGGCGGAGTTGGTGGACTATACCGGCGGAAATAAGGAGGACATAGAAGCGTCGCTGGTGGATTTAATGATGGATTACGTTCACCGAAACGGGGCGCTGGAGGTGGTGGAAACGGACCGGGGCTACAGTTTGCAGCTTCGCGATTCCTACGCGCCGTTTATCGAAAAACTGGTGCCGTCTAATATTGGCGTTGGGGCGCTGCGAACTCTGGCAGTGGTTGCGCTGAAGGGACCGTTGCCCCAGTCGGAACTGGTGGAAATTCGTGGATCAGGGGCGTACCAGCAGGTCCATGATTTGGTGGAGCAGGGGTTTGTTAAGCGGCGGCGGCTTTCCAGTGGGCGATCGTTTTCGGTACAGGTAACGGATAAATTTCGGCGATATTTTCAGCTAGAAACCAGTAGCGATCGCCCTGAGCAGCTTAACCTGGTGCTCAAGTCTGCCCGAGACATGATTGCAGCGGCAGATGCGGAAGCGGGCGATCGCACGGTTGAGGCAACGGTGGAAGCCTCTGAATCTGGGGCTGAGACCGTTTAAAATCGTTAGTCGTGTCACTTCGGAGCCCATTAAAGCCTCTTGTGTTGAAGCAGGTTGCCCCTAACAGCTTTGTCAGATTCCTATGTATCCTATTGTCCTATTCGAGTTGAGAAGGACTATAAAGCCGCTTTTAAGGCGTTCAGTTTATCCCATGGTGCTCCGCCGGTAATCAGCGATCGCGCCACTTCAATCGCTTCTGGCAAAGTCGCACGATCCTGCAACAGCCACAGGACAATGCCCACGTTCCAAATCAGCCCCGGCTGTAATTCCGTTAACTTCCCTTGCAAAGTTTCCGTTAGGGTATCTTGAAGTTCGTCGAGGCTGCTGGGGAAAGGAACGGTGGGGAATCGCAGGTTGTGTTGGCGCCCTTTGAATACTAGGCGCTCCCAAGTGTCCCCCCGGTCAATGCCAGCCAAAGCATTGCGATCGCCCGGCAAATCACAACTGCCCTCTAAGCCTTTCATCATGACAAACCCCGACAGCCCACGCAGTTTCAAGGCGTCGTGCATCATAGTTTCGGTGGGCGTGTGCACATAGCCCGCAAACAGCTGCATATTCTCGCCGCCATAAGGGGTCCACATAAGCTCTAGGGTCGCCAGAGGAGGACGCTTGCCGATTTCCTCGCGATACTGCACCAGACCGTGGGCTAGGGGAAAGTGCTGGGGCAGATAAATAAACCCGAGCTGCTGATGTTGAAGCTGCTGATGCACTTCGTCGAGGGAGAGCGATCGCCAATCCACCCCCAGGGCTGACCAAATATCCACCAGGGGCAGCCCATACTTACTAGGCATTCGCACGCCTCCGTGGAGCAATACGGGATAGCCCGCCGCCGCTAACGTTAGCGACACGCCGATGCCCAAGGGGAAAGTGCGCGATCGCCCATCATAGGCATTGCCAAAAATACACACCGGTTTTTCCGAGGCGATCGCCGGCACCACCGGTCCCAGCTCGTCATAGGCATCCAACATTCCCGCCAGTTCAGCGGGCGTCGGGCGACGAATACGATGGGCAATCAAAAATCCACCAATTTGAGCCGGCGTGGCCTCCTGAGTCAGCATCAGAATTGCCGCCTCCTTCGCCTCTTCCCGACTCAAATTTTTCCCCGTATGGGGGCCGCTGCCAGTTTTTTTCAGCAACTCACGAAAAGCACTGCTCATGATCTAATAGCTCGATCTCTAGTAACGCAGTGTTTTACTGTAAAGCTCTTTTCAAATTTTGACTGTTCGGGGTTATCGTTTTCCCACTAAGCCATTCTTCGATTAAGTCAAGGTCAATCGAACTTAGAAGCTGTCATCAATAAAGCTCAAAGTCTTAATTCAGGTAGTGATGCAATGTGATGATTACTCAATCTCGAAAAGCTTGAATCTTTTGTAGATTGAGGCTCAGCCTGCATTACGTTGCATCACCACCGTTTTACGTAATGGATAGCTCCCCGAGGAGAGGGGGTTGGGGGAGATGAGGGTGTTTACGTAAGTCCTGCTGGAGAACGCGTCTGGATTTAGTTGATAACGCGCCCAATCTCTAGCTGGCTGAGCTTGCCGCTTTTTCCTGCGCCTCCGATGGGGACATAATGCGGCTATCTTCGCCGGTAATCAGCCGTGCGCCCCGCCCCTTGGTGAAATAGTTCCATCCCCACTGGAGCAGAACTATCAGCTTGTTGTCGAATTCGATGAGGTAGTAAATATGGGCAAAAATCCACACAAACCAAGCTAGAGGACCAGAGAATTTCAGGAATTTCAAGTCCGCCACCGCAGAATTTCGACCAATCACCGCCATGCTGCCGAAGTCGCTATATACAAACTGGGGTAAATTGTCTCCCATCTGACGGGCTTCAATAAGCTTGGCTACATACTCCCCTTCCTGCATAGCCACCGGCGCTACTCCTGGTAGGGGACGCTCTCCTTGGTGGGGGAAGTTGGCCAAGTCGCCCACTACAAAAATATTGGGCTGCCCGGGCACGCTTAAGTCAGGCTCCACCACCACGCGTCCGGCTCGATCTAGCTCGGCTCCGGTGCGATCGCTCAGCACCTTACCCAGCGCCGACGCCCGCACGCCCGCCGCCCACAGCACCGTCTTCGCCGACACCCACTCGGTGTTGTCCCCCTGCTTTAGGGACACGCCATTTTCCGTCACTTCCGTAACCAAAGCTTTGGTGCGCACCGTCACCCCCAAATCCTCCAGGGACTGTTGGGCATCGGCGGATAAGTCGGGAGCGTAGGGGGGCAGCACCCGGTCCCTCCCTACGACCAAAATGATTTTGGTTTGGGTGGTGTCAATGCGGGAAAAATCTTTGCGCATGGGACCGTGGGAAATTTCGGCGATCGCCCCGGCCAGCTCACCCCCCGTCGGGCCCGCCCCCCCAATCACAAAAGTCAAAAGCGGCATTTGAATTTCCGGATCCGTTTCCTGCTCAGCCTTCTCAAAAGCGGAAAAAATTCGACGACGGATCTCCAGGGCATCCTCAACGGTTTTCAACCCCGGCGCAATATCCTTCCACTGATCATTGCCAAAGTAATGGTGACTGCCGCCGGTGGCTAGCACCAAAGTGTCATAGCTTACTTCCCCTTCATCCAGCACCACCGTTTGATTTTCAGTGTTGATATCCACCGCCTTACGGTGAATCACCTGGGTATTTTTATTGCGCCCCACCACCACCCGCAAAGGAGATGCAATATCTGCCGGGGAGATGGTGCCGGTAGCCACCTGGTAAAGCAGGGGCTGGAATAGGTGAAAATTGCGGCGGTCAATAATGGTGACGTCAACGTCGGCGCTACCTAAAGCCTTAGCGGTATAAAGCCCACCAAAGCCACCGCCCACAATCACCACCTGGTGGCGTTGAGCTTCCTTTTGGACAGGGGGTTTCGTGGGGGAAAGAGTGTTAGCCATAATTCTCAGCGTGTTCGAGGGGGTCGTTACAACAGCAAACTTATCTACTGCACCCAAGAAAACATTGCTAAACGATCGCCGAAGAATTAAGTTCAGTAAATTCGACTTGACTTCAGGGTTGTTGTAGCTTTTGGGGTGATTTTGGGAATGGTCAATCTTACCTTTTTAGGCGCGCATTCCAAAAGGGTGCTACGAAAATTGCCCAACAGGCAGTGTCAGGCATGGAACGGAAAATGGGATGGAAGATCTCGGTCAGTGAGCCTCTGGTGGCAATTTAGAACAAAATTAACAGAATTGCATATGACCAATTGCTATTGTCCAATTGCTTTTGTCCAATTGCTTTAATTAAGGCGCGTCAACGAAAGTGCGTCTCAATTCAATTGCGTCTCAATTCAACTCAGGAGATAAATCCAGAAGACCTGAGTTCAACGGCGCGATCGCAGCCCAAATCGGCTTCCCCTCTTAGCAAGGAGGCTTTAGAGCTTTAGAGCGCATTCACGTCAGAAGCCTTATTCAGTGGAAATATCCGTGCCGTGTTTAGCAAAAGAGAGGGGCTATAAAGCTTGCGGCTGAGGGCTTTCAGCTTTATTGATGCCCCTCAAAGGTCTCCGCCTTTCCTCTATTTTTTCGGGCCGCCGCCCATGCGAATTTCCGAACAAAAGGAGGCCACTGTGGGCTCGCCATTTTCCACAACGGTGCTGGTGCGCATGCGCAAATTGGGGCTAGCAAACCACATGCGCTCGGTAATGTTGCCGCTGGGCAAAGGCAGGGTAAAAGTTAAGGCTTCGTCGTCGCCAAAAACGTAGGTGCCAGGGCTAGGCTGGGTGGTGCCGCTGCTGGTGGTGTCCGATAGCACTTGCCCTTGGGTCGGATCGGCGCTTTTTAGCAGAGCGATCGCCCCGGTACCCATTTCCTTTTTCGGCGAGGCAGCAATGGTGGCTTCCCAACGCAGCTTCAGGGCGATCGCCACCTGGTCTGGGGCAATACCGTAGCGATCACACAGGGTTTTAATCGCCGAGTCAGCACTATCCACCGCATCCACCCACAGGTCCGACTTGGCGAGAAAAGAGGTTTTTTGCTGCAAATCATGGGTGGTTCGTTGGGAAAACCACTTGCCCGTGAACGTATCTATAAATTCGTTGAGATCCATCGATGCAGCTTGCAACTTGATTAATAAACTAGTGGACGTAAGCCCCCCTTAAATAGAAAGGGTTTGGAGAAATCTTACGAGATTAAAGCTAGCAGCCCCAAAATTGATAAGGGAGAAATAGGCTTGATTCCCCCTTAGTCCCCCTTGCTGTGGCAGGAACCGGTGCAAAGCTTTTGCGCGTCTCCAACTTACCTAAAAACTTTAGCAATTTAACGCTGTTCCACTGTGTCAACTTGTAATAACTCTGGATCTTGCTCCAAGAGATCTAAGGAAAGTTGAGCCGCCTGACGCACTTGGGGATGGGTATCCTTCAACATATATTTAACTGCGGCCAGGCTTTAGGGAGACTGAAAACTTCCCAGGGCTTCTGCCTAACGCTGCCGCACCAGCCACTCTCGCGCCTGAAAGCTTACTAAAATTTTGTCCAGCCCCTCGATCGCCCCCACTTCTCCCAACGCCGCGATCGCCGCCTGATGCATAATCACCTCGTCACTGTCCAAGCCGGACATCAAGGCCTCCCGCGCCCGAGAATCTCGTAAATTCCCCAGGGACACGGCCGCGCTAAAACGCACCAGCCAGTCCGTATCTTCGTAAAAAATCCGCACCAACGGTTCCAGCGCTCTCACATCCTGGAGATAGCCCAGGGCACCCGCCGCCGCCGCCCGAATGCTGTAGTCGTCATCCATAAGCAACTCCAGCAGCAACTCTAAACACTCATCCGTCGGCTTTAGCCCCAGGGCAAACACCGCCATCCCCCTCACTTGCAAGTTGTCATCGTCCAACACCTTGCGAATTAGGGGCACCGCATCTTCCGCTGCCACATCTTTCAGAGCCACTAGCGCTAACAGGCGATCGCGGCTGTTGGTGCTATCAAGCTGGGTTGAAAGTTCCTGGAGATCAAGTTCTGCCATGATAAAAAAAGAATTCTAAAGGCGACTCGAATACCCAAGAATTAGTGTTTTGCACTGCTACTAGGCATTAAGTCTTATAAAAATTGAAACACATTTCTAAGGGCTTCTCCTAGGGTGGTTTCCCCGGACGCCATGGGGGCGGTTGGGCGATCGCCGTTTCTGGAAGCCTGGAGAGGGAGCTGGGGTTGTGGCGTTTACCAGCGATCGCAACTGGTCCACCTCGTCCGCCATCAAGTCGCGCAAGTCCCCCGGCTGCATGGAGCCCAAGGTTAACGGTCCCGTGCCCCAGCGCACCAGCCGCAACGTGGGAAAACCAACGGCCGCCGTCATCCGCCGCACCTGACGATTGCGCCCCTCAGTAAGGGTCAAGCAGATCCAGGCGGTGGGGATAGATTTTCGAAAGCGGATGGGGGGATGGCGATCGGGTAACGTTGGCGACGGATCAAGCAGGTGGGCTTGGGCGGGGCGGGTGCGTTTTCCTTGGATAATAACGCCGGCTTGTAAAGTCTTCAGGGCGGCTTCGTCCGGCACCCGTTCCACCTGAATCCAGTAGGTGCGCGGATGGGCAAAGTTGGGATTTAGCAGCTTATGGGTCAGGCGCCCATCGTCCGTCAACAGCAACCGCCCTTCGCTATCCCAATCCAACCTCCCGGCAGGATACACACCCGGCACATCAATAAAATCTTTTAGGGTGCGGCGCGGTTCCGTTTCTCCCTTCGGCGGCGTGGTACCAGGGGTGAACTGACATAGCACGTGAAAGGGTTTGTAAAATAGTAGGTAGCGAGCCATAACGCCGAGGCACTGATCCTGATTGCTTAGTTGCTTAGCGCAATACTAATCAGTAAATCCCTTGTATAAAACACAAATTGCTAAAGAATAAAGGCGAGGATTGGCGCGAGCGGTCAAGTGATTCAACAATCCAATAGCCAAAACATCCAATAGCCCCCAAAAAGCGCTTTTGCTTAATGCTTCAGCGGCGAGGCAGGATCGGACCGATAAAAGCTGTTTGGGAACGGAGAGGGTGGGATTCGAACCCACGGACCCTTGCAGGTCACCTGATTTCAAGTCAGGCGCATTCGACCACTCTGCCACCTCTCCCAATACTGGGCATTTTAACGCTCCCCGTCGGTCGCCACCAGTGGAGAGATTAATACAGTTCTTCGCTAGTTTTTCCGCCATTTCTGGGAGCGTACTTGGATGAGGAAGTAAAAGCGAAGAAGGGTATGATCGAACACATAGCATCCCGTCAATACCCTTAGAAGAAGTCAAAACCCAACAGTCACAAAGTTCAACAATCAATCGATTAGCTCCCTTGTATAAACCTTGTATAAACTTGTACAAAAAGGAGAACTCTGGAAAAGCTCAGAGTGTAGAGGGCTAAGGACTTCGATGAAGCTCGGCCACCCCCTGTTATTCGCGAAGTACCTGTCCTGCCCATAGCCTGCGCGAATTCTCATCCCCAATCGCTGGATTATTGACTTCGCTAACGCTTCGCGACTGACAAGCTCAGTGCCCGGCGGGTAGCTTTCTTCGATTTGTGCAAAAGGTCTATTGAGTTAGTCCTGCTATCTCTCCTCCACCCCAAATTTTCCATGGTTTCTCCCCGTTCCTCAACGCTGTTTTTTGCCTTCGCCAGCGGGTCATGTTTCGGGTGTCTGGCGATCGCCGCCCCTTTCCAAGAAGCCAACGCCCAGGTGGTACCCAACCCCAACGATGCCCAAACCCAGGTCACCCAAACGGGGGCACAAATTCAAATTGACGGCGGCACCCCCTCGGGGGACGGACAGAATTTATTCCACAGCTTTTCCCAATTTGACGTGCCCGTTGGCAACCGGGCCACCTTTGTGGTGGGCGGTGATGTCAGTACGGTGCTGGGGCGGGTCACGGGCGGCACCCCGTCGATAATTGATGGACAGGTGTTGGTGACCGGCAGCCAGGCGAATTTGATTTTGATGAATCCGGCGGGGATGTTGTTTGGTCCCAACTCATCGGTGTCGGTGCCGGGGAGTTTTACGGCGACCACTGCGAGCGGTGTCAGTTTTGGCGATCGCTGGTGGAATGGGGTGGGGCTGAACAATTACCAGAACCTCAATGGGGCTACCAGCAGTATTGCTTTTACAGTCCTAGAGCCCGGTGCTCTGGTAAGCAGCGGCAGGATTACGGCCGGTGGGGATGTGGTGCTGGCGGGGGGCGTTACGGCGGTTACCGGCACCGTTTCCGCCCTGGGAACGATCGCGATCGCCAGCGTCCCCGGCGAGCAGCAGCTTACCCTATCGACCCCCGGCTCTCCCCTGAGCCTCACCGTCGCCCCCCTGCCCCCAACCTCCCCCAACGCTCTACCATTCCAGCCCCTAGATTTGCCCAGCTTGCTCACCGGACGCAGCGATACTAGCGCCATCGGTTTGGTGCCCAATGGGGATGGCAGCGTCACCTTGGTCGCCCGCAATGCCCCCTTGAACGTGCAGCCTGGAATGTCTGTGGTGACTGGTGAGTTAAATGGGGCGGCGGTGACAATTTTGGGCGATTCCGTTGTGGATGTGCGGGGCGATCGGCGTATGGGCGACTGTGACCCCGCCGTCCAAAACTGCGACGATCCCCCAGGGGGAGGCAGCGGCAACGATCCCCCAGGGGGCGGAGGAGGCAATAACCCGAACGATCCCCCTAGCAATGATCCCAATGATCCGCCAGGAGATGGGGGAGGCAATGATCCTGACGATCCGCCCCCTGGCGATGGCAATGATCCGAATGATCCCGGCGGCTTCGATGATCCCAATGCCCCGAATGGGCCGTCCGAGGAGGGAATGCCCCCTGAAGAAGCAGAGATGCCAGGGGAAAATGGGGATGGAGAGGGACAGCCGCCAGGTTCTCCCAATTCCGGCGTGGAAGGACCTGGACTCGGCTTGGAGGGGTTTGTGGGAGGAGATCTAGCAGAAGGACCCGAAGGACCAATGGTGGGTGCCCCCGCTGGGGATCCTGGACCTGATGGTGACCCTGATGAGGACCCGTTAGGGCAGGGCGATCGCCCTCAAAACGATGAGGATCTCAATGGCGAGGAGGGGTTTGGGCTCGATATGGGGCCGATGGATGATGACCGGGAGGACATGGATGGCAATGGGGATCCTCAGGAGGGCGAGCCGGGCGAGGGGATGATGATAGCCCTGCCGCCGGAGCTGGAGGGGAACGCCAGCTTGGAAAATTTGGACGGGGAGGTGCTGGATCGACTTAACAACGAAAGACAGCCAGAGGCAGAGGTGCTGCGAGCGATCGCCGGAGCCGAAGGGGACTTTGACGAATCCCTGTCTGCCTCGCCGGATGGAGGTGCACCGGTGGAGGGTCCCGTGGGAGTCGGTAACGAGTTCGGTCTAGATGGGGCAGGCTTAGAGGGGGGCGGTTTAGAGGGGCTAGGCGATCGCGCCATACTGGCGATGGACGATCCCCTGGGCGCTGAGCCCCGCTTAGGGGGTTTAGACGAGCAGCCGAGAGGGGAGTCCACTTTAGACGGGCGATCCGATCAACTGGGACAGCCCGATCAAGGGCTGCCGCTGGATACCGGAGGCGAGGTGGGAGAGTTGGCGTTAGCGGAGGAAGAACCATCGGGCGATCGCCGATCCCTCATAGGAGACGGGGAAGGGTTAGACGGGGAAGGATTAGACGCGGAAAGGTTAAGTGGCAGTGAGGCGATCGCCTTGCAAAATTCGGGCTTAAACACCGGCGATCTAGCGGTCCTAAACCAAGGGGACTGGCAAGTGGGGAGTGAAGCCTCATCAGCGTTTGGCTCCGGGGAGTTCGACAGCGGCATTGGCTTGGTGGAGCAGGCTTGGGATCGGCAGTTTGACAACCACGGGTTGGACCAAACCGCCGTTCAAACCCTGAGTTCCACCAGCATTCGCGATAATTTATCGGTGATTGCGGACCAAACGGGCGATCGCAGCGCCCTGGTGTACGTCATGCTCCAGCCCACTGGCTTAGAGCTGGTGATGATTGGTCCAGAAGGCAATCCCATTTTCCGACGGGTTCGAGGAATCAGCCGCGATGAGGTGCTTAAAACTGCCTTCCAGTTCCGCGAAACCATCACCAACCCGGTATTGCGCCGTTCCGATGTGTACAAGCAGCCCGCCCAGAAGCTATACAACTGGATTGTGCGACCCCTGCTTGAGGAGTTAGACCGGCAAAATATTTCTACGCTATTATTCGCCCCCGATGCGGGATTGCGATCACTGCCCTTTGCGGCCCTCCACGACGGCGAGCAATTCTTAGTGGAGCGCTTCAGCTTAGGCGTTACCCCCAGCATTAACCTGACCGATACTCAATATGTGGACCTGCGCTCCGCGCCAGTATTGGCCATGGGAGCCTCAGAATTTGGCGAGGGGCTATCCCCGTTACCGGCGGTGCCTGTGGAGCTGGAAAGTATCGCTGGCACCGAGCGCAGCACTGAAATTTTGCTCAACGATGAATTTACCGTGGATCAGCTTCGCACCGCTCGCGATCGCAACCCCGCCCCCAGTGTGCACCTGGCCACCCACGGCGAATTTCAACCCGGCTCCCTGGGCAATTCCTT